>JAYTHM010000081.1:0-6787 GCA_043732645.1 Frankiales bacterium | reverse complement strand
CGCACCACTGCCCGTCCAGGCCCAGCCCTCCGGACTCGCGCGGCTGAACCATCCGGGCGTCGTTGAGGTCGCTCTCCGCCACCAGCCACAGCGGCTTGCTGACCTGCGCCGCGAGGCCCTTGACAGCGAGGGCCAGGTCCTCCAGCAGATGCGTCTGTCCGCCATCGACCAGCTCGTGCACGGCGTCGAGTCGCAAGCCGTCCAGGTGGTAGTCCCGCAGCCACATCAAGGCGTTGTCGATGACGTACCGGCGTACCTCGGCTGATCCTTCACGGTCGAGGTTGACAGCCGGACCCCAGGGCGTCGCGTGGGCGTCGGTGAGGTAGGGCCCGAACTCCGGAAGGTAGTTCCCGGCCGGTCCAAAGTGGTTGTAGACGACATCCATGACCACGCCGATGCCCTTGGCATGAGCGGCGTCAACGAACTGTTTTAGGCCGTCCGGCCCACCGTAGGGTTCGTGCACGGCATACCAGAGGACGCCGTCGTAGCCCCAGCCCCAGCGCCCGTCGAAGGCGTTGCACGGCAACAGCTCCACGGCCGTGACGCCAAGGTCAACGAGGTGGTCGAGCCGGGTTACCGCGGCTTTCAATGTGCCCTGTTTGGTGAAGGTCCCGACATGCAGCTCGTAGAGCACCGCGCCGTTGAGGGGCGCGCCGCGCCAGGTCTCGTCGGTCCAGGCGAAGGCGCCGTGGTCGTAGAGCCGGCTAGGCGCGTGGACTCCCTCGGGCTGCCACGCGCTGCGTGGGTCGGGCCGGGCCGGGCCGGCGTCGAGCGAGAAGGCATAGGCCGCATCGGCGTCGCTGTTGACGGTCGTCGACCACCATCCATCGCTGCCACCCCCCCTGGCCGGCGTCATCTCGACGCGGTCGTTGCCGAGGACGAGTTCCACCCGAAGGTGGTCAGGGGCCCAGACGCGAAAGACAGTCACCCGACTCAGCCTGCCCCGGCGGGCCACGGCTCATGCGTGCGGGCTGGCTCAGGCACGCACGAGCAGGGCCACCCCGAAGGCGCCGAGTAGGTCCGAGAGCTTGACCGGGCCGGTCCAGGCCCGGCCGGTGAAAGCCTCGGTCCACTGACCCTCAGGCAGCGTCATGCTCCCCTCGGGGACCGCACCACGCAGCGGTACGACCGTCACCACCTGGTCGCTGCGCGCGAAGGCCAGGACCCCCGACGGCGCCTCGAGCCCCTGGTACGTCGCGGCCGTCAGGAACCACTCCGGATGCTCCCGACGCAACCGAAGGCAGGTGGAGACGACCCGCAGCTTGTCGACGTCGACCGTGCGGTCGGCGCCAAGGGGGCAAACAACGGTCGCCAGTGACCGCGCGCGCCCGGCGTAGTCCACGGGGCGTCGGTTGTCCGGGTCGACGAGGGAGAGATCGGTCAGCTCGGTGCCCTGGTAGCAGTCGGCAACCCCCGGCATCGTGAGCTGGACCAGCTTCTGTGCGAGCACGGTCAGCCGCCAGGCCGGTTGCACGCTGTCGACAAAGGCGGACAGGGAGGTGACCAGCGCGGCGTCATCGAGCACGCCGCGGACGGTGGTGGCGACGGCGGCGTCGTAGCCAGGGTCGGGGTCGGTCCAGGACGTGTGGGACTTGGCCTCGCGGGTGGCCTTCTCCAGGTACGCCGCAGCCCGGTCGACAGAAAGTGGCCACGCGCCCACGAGCGTCTGCCACAGCAGCTGCTCGGTCGCGTGGTCGAGCCGGAGGTCCAGCTCGCGCAGCCTGGCCGTCCAGGCAGCGACGGCAGCGGTCCACGCAGCTGGCTGTTGGGACAACAGCACTAGTCGGGCCCGTACGTCCTCTGAGCGCTTCGTGTCGTGCGTCGACAAGGTCGTCATCGACAGCGGCCAGGACGCCGACGCCGAGGTAGCCCAGGAATGGAAGCTCTCCGGCGACACTCCGAACACTGACGGGGCACCGCCGACCTCGCACAGGGCCGTCAGCAGGGTGTACCGATAGAAGGCAGTGTCCTCGACGCCCTTGGCCATGACAGGGCCGCAGGTCTGCTGGAACCGCGTCACGAACTCCTCATTTCCCAGCTCTCCTAAAGCAAGTCGTCCAAGGAGAGCCACCTCGCGGGCTCGTCTGGGAGCCCGCGAGGAGGCAAGCGAGACCGCCTCCCGCACCTGGTCCACGGCGACGGTGGGCGCCGGTCCGGAGGCGGGCAGGTAGGCCCGGTAGACCTCGAAGGCGACCAGAACCTCCACGAGTGCATCTCGCGCACCTTGTCGGGTCACGTCGAAGCGGGACAGGGCTGGCAGCGCCACGTCGACCAGGCGGTCGACCTCGGCCACCAGGCTGTGGTCCAGGACGAAACGCTTCGAGGCTTCGACCACTGTGGCCCACGTGGGCCCTGCCCAGAGCGACTCCAGGGCAGGCAGCCCTGCGGGGTCGACGAACACCCCCATCACCTGCTGCAGGGCGTCATAGCCCGTGGTGCCCGCACCGGACCACGTTGGCAGCGCCTCGCCCGGCTCGAGGATCTTCTCCGCAACGACCCACGTCTTCGGGGCGGCCGCACGGAGCCGTGCCAGGTAGGCCTCGGGGTCGGCAAGACCGTCCGGGTGGTCGATCCGGAGGCCGTCGACGATGCCGTCCCTCACCTGCTGCAGAACCAAGGCGTGGGTCGCGTCGAAGACCTTGACGTCCTCCACGCGGATGGCGGCGAGGGTCGTGACGTCGAAGAAACGGCGGTAGCCGAGCTCCTCGCTGGTCCGCCAGAAGGCCAGCCGGTAGTGCTGCTTGGCCAGAGTTGCCGCGACGTCACCCGGCACGAGAGTGCCTGGTGCCAGGGGGAACTGACGGTCGTAGTAGGTCACGACGTCCTGGCCCAGCCGCAGCTTGGGCAGGGCCTCGACGAGCGGCTCTCCGAGGACGGGCAGCAGTAGCGGACCACGCGACCAGTCCACGTCGAACCACGATGCGTACGGCGACGACGTACCGGTGAGGAGCAGTGACCACCAGGCGGCGTTGAGGTGCTCGTGGGCAACCGACATGTGGTTGGGCACGAGGTCCAGCACGATGCCGAGGCCTGCGGCGCGGCACGCCCGCGACAGCGCGGTCACGCCGGCGGAGCCACCCAGCTGGGCGTCGACGCGGGAGTGGTCGACCACGTCGTAACCGTGTTGGGAGTCGGGTGCCGACTCGAGCCACGGTGAGCAGTAGATGTGCGTCACGCCCAGCGACGCTAGGTAGGGCACGATGGAAGCCGCATCGAACAGCGTGAACTCAGGCTTCAGCTGCACCCGGTAAGTGCTGAGGGGCTGCACCGGTCAGAACACCTTGCGGAGCAGAACCACAGAGCGGGCCTCGACCCGGAAGGCCTCCGAGTTCTTGACAGTGCGCTCCTCCACAACGTCAAGCATCGGGGCGTGCGTGTCGATCTCGATCTGCCATCTCTCGCCGGCGCCCACGTCCGACAGGACGAACTCGATCGCCTCATGGTGGCCGTTGAGCAGCAGCCAGAACTGGTCGTCCGTGACGTGCTCACCGCGCGCGTCCGGCTCCCGGATCGCCTCGCCGTTGAGGAAGACCGCGACCGACCGGGCGAAGCCGGTGTCCCAGTCCTCCTCTGACATGTCACCACCGGCGGGGGTGTACCAGCCGATGTCCTCAAGGGGCGAGCCCTTGACCGGCCGGCCGCGAAAGAAGCGGCGCCGGCGGAACACCGGGTGCTCGCGGCGGAGCTTGGTCAGCCGTGCGGTGAAGTCGGTGAGCACCTCGAAGTCACGAGCCCGGTCCCAGTCGATCCACGCCAGCGGTGAGTCCTGGGCGTAGACGTTGTTGTTGCCTCCCTGCGTGCGACCGAGCTCGTCGCCGTGCAGAATCATCGGGACACCCTGCGACAACAGCATCGTGGTCAGGAAGTTGCGCTTCTGCTGCTCGCGAAGCGCTACGATCTCGATCTCGTCGGTCTCGCCCTCCACCCCGCAGTTCCAGGAGCGGTTGTACGACTCGCCGTCGTTGCCGTCCTCGCCGTTGGGGTCGTTGTGCTTGTCGTTGTAGGAGACCAGGTCGTGCAGCGTGAAGCCGTCGTGGGCGGTCACGAAGTTGACCGACGCGAAGGGCCGGCGGCCGTCCTGCTCGTAGAGATCGGCCGAACCTGTGAGGCGCAGGGCGAACTCCGCGAGGGTCGCCTCGTCGCCTCGCCAGTAGTCGCGGACCGTGTCCCGGTACTTGCCGTTCCACTCGGTCCACAGCGGCGGGAAGCCGCCGACGTTGTAGCCGCCCTCGCCGATGTCCCACGGCTCGGCGATCAGCTTGACCTGCGACACCACGGGATCTTGCTGGACCAGGTCGAAGAACGCCGACAGCCGGTCGACCTCGTGGAACTGGCGGGCCAGCGACGAGGCGAGGTCGAAGCGGAAGCCGTCGACGTGCATGTCGTTCACCCAGTACCGGAGCGAGTCCATGATCAGCTGCAGCACGTGGGGGTGCTTCATCAGCAGCGTGTTCCCGGTGCCGGTCGGGTCGTAGTAGTGCGACCGGTCGTCGTCGACGAGCCGGTAGTAGGCGGCGTTGTCGATGCCGCGGAAACCTAGCGTCGGACCCATGTGGTTGCCCTCGGCAGTGTGGTTGTAGACCACGTCGAGGATGACCTCGAGGCCCTCGGCGTGCAGGGCCTTCACCATGGCCTTGAACTCCTGAACCTGCTGACCGCGCTGCCCGGTGGCGGCATAGTCGTTGTGGGGGGCGAGGAAGCCGATGGTGTTGTAGCCCCAGTAGTTCTTCAGTCCCAGGTCGGCGAGGTGGCTGTCGTGCACGAACTGGTGCACGGGCATGAGCTCGATCGCCGTGACGCCGATCTTCTTGTAGTGCTCGATCATCACCGGGTGCGCGACGGCAGCGTACGTTCCCCGGATGTCCTCGGGGATGCCCGGGTGAGTCTGCGTCAGCCCCTTGACGTGCGCCTCGTAGATGACGGTCTCGTTGTACGGCGTGCGCGGGTGCCGGTCGTTGTCCCAGTCGAAGAACGGGCTGATCACGACCGACTTCGGCATGTGGGCCGCGCTGTCGTCGTCGTTGAACGAGCCGTCGCCGAACCGGTAGCCGAAACAGGCCTCGTCCCAGTCGATGTCACCCTCGACGGCCTTGGCGTAGGGGTCCAGCAGCAGCTTCGCGGGATTGCACCGGTGGCCGTGCTCGGGCTCGAACGGCCCGTGTACGCGGTAGCCGTACCGCTGGCCCGGACCGACACCGGAAAGGTAGCCGTGCCACACGAGGGCGTCGCGCTCCTTCAGGGGCACGACCGTCTCCGTCCCGTCCTCGGCGAAAAGACAGAGCTCGACGCGTTCCGCCACCTCGCTGAACAGCGCAAAATTCGTGCCGCTGCCGTCGTAGGTCGCACCGAGCGGGTACGGCGTACCCGGCCAGGGTCGTGCGGTCGTTCGGGGCACAGGCGCTCCAAAGGTTGTTGGTCCAGTGTGCCCCCTACCCCGGAGAGGACCGGTTCTTGGCCTGGGCGGGCGTGATCGCGCCGACGTAGAGCTGCACGAGCATCTCGATGATCGGTCCGGTGGCGGGTCGCGGCTCTGGCTGGGCCACCCAGTCGACCAGGACCTCGGTCACCGCACCGGCCAGGGCAAGTCCCAGGACTCGTCCCGCCCTCAGCAAGGCGGCTCTCGGTCGCGATGATATCGGCAAAGCGGAGAACCATGGCATAGCGGTCCTGCTGGAGGACCCCCGCAGCGCGGATCTCGCAGTGGGCCACCCGGGCCCGGCGCGGGTCCTCGGTGAGGTAGCTGACGTAGCCCTCGATGCCGATCCGGATGCGCTCCTCGGTTGGGCCCCGATGCTGTGCAACGCGGGGGACGACGGTAGCGACGACCCCGTCCATGATCAACTCATAGACCGCGCGAAGCAGTGCCTCGCGGTTGGAGAACTCTTCGTAGAACGAGCGGGTCGCGACGCCCGCTTCGGTGTACAGGCGTTCGATGGTCGCCTCCGACCAGCCCTCGGTGCCGAACAGCGCGAGCCCGGCCGCTGTCAGCCGCGCACGCCGGTCGGCCCGGCGCTCGTTCACAGACCTCCCGCCGTACACCCGGCCTGCTTCGCTCATGGGCTGCAGGCTCTGTGCAACAAGCAGGTATGTCGGGCCGGGGACACACGGCCTAAACGAAACAGTCACCGGGTGGCCGGTTCTCCCATCCGCCGGCTGGGTGTGCTGCGTTTGCTGACGGCTGTGGTCCTGCCGCCGCCGCCGGGCCGGAGTCAGCAGACGCCGGGCTCAGAAAACGCTGGAGTGGCGCCTGCTACGCCGTTCGGGTGCAGCGCTGTCAGCGTGCAGCGCAGTCGGGTTCACGGCGCTACCGGCTCAGGGTGCGAGGCCACCGGAGGTGAGGTGGAACTGCGCCTGCGGCACAGTGCTGAGCCCCCAGAGCTCGCGCAGCTGCGCTCGGGTCGTTGCTTGTGACAGCGACTGCAGCTCCTGATACATGCCGAGCCCCAGGGAGGTGGCCCGCAGGAACAGCCGTGCGAGTGCCCGCCCGGCACGGACCCAGTCGAGGGGGGTGTCCCCGTGCGTCACGATCGTCGCGAATGGCGGCGCGTCCTGGTCCGGATGGACGCGTTGCTGCCCGCGCAGTGCGAGGTCATCGCTGACCTGGTTCGACCACATCACCTCGACCGACAACGCCTCGGCGGTCAGGTTGAGCACCCGCAGGTCCGACGGACGCAGGGCGCGCGCCGTGTGAGGGAGGCCTGAGGTTGCGGCGTGGTGCATCGCCAGCTGGACCGTGGAGGCTCGTCGGTGTCCGACAGCCCGTACGGTGGCAGCGGCGTGCGGGTCG
>JAYTHM010000080.1:0-1967 GCA_043732645.1 Frankiales bacterium | reverse complement strand
ACCGGCGGTGTCGACTTCCGGAAGAACCTGGAGGGCCTGTTCGCGGCCTACGCGGCACTGCCGCCGGCCCTCCGCGATCACCACCCCTTGGTGATCGTGTGCTCAATCACTCACGGTCAGGAGCAGCTCTACGCAGCCCTCCTGCGTGAGCTAGGGGTCGAGGGGCAGGTGCACTTCACGGGCTACGTCGTGGAGCAGACATTACTGGCGCTCTACCAGACGACTCACCTGTTCGTGTTCCCTTCCGTGTACGAGGGCTTCGGCTTACCTGTCGCCGAGGCGATGTCCTGCCATGCCCCCGTCGTGGCCGGGCGCAACAGCTCCCTCGTGGAACTGGTGAGGGCGCCGGAGGCGTTGTTCGATGCCAGCGACCCCGCGGACATCAGCCGTGTACTCGTGGCCGCGCTTGACCCGGCGACAGGGCTGCGGGACCGGCTGGTGCAAGCCTCGGGGCGGCAGGCCGGCTGGGAGTGGGACGCCGTTGCGGACAACGTCGCCGACGCCTACCGGCGGCTCGGCCCGTCGGTCCCGAGACGACGGCGCAGCAAGCCGAGCCTGGCGCTGATCACGCCCGTACCGGCCAGCCCCTCGGGGATCGCCACCTACAACGCGCAGCTGTTGCCGCACCTGGCCGAGATCTTCGAGCTGGACCTGTTCGTTGACGACGTTTCTGAGCAGACCCGGATGCAGCCGCTGAAGGACGTGGTGCGACGGGTCGTCCCTATGAAGCCGGGGAGCCTGGCCCAGCTGACGAGTCAGCCCTACGACCACGTTCTTGCCGTACTGGGCAATAGCCACTGTCATCTGGGGTCGGTGGAGGCCCTGACCAGGGTGGGGGGAGTCGCCTGGGCGCACGACGTCCGGCTGACGAACATGTGGGAGGCAGCCATGGTGCTAAGGCCCGACCTGGTTCCCGCACGCTACGGACCGCTGCTCGAGGACAAGCGCGTTGGTCGGCTGCCGGGGGCGCTGCAGGGATTCGACGCCATGCCCGCGGACGACTACTTTCGCGTCAATCACCTCATGTTCGACGAGGTCTTCCACCGGGCGTCGAGCGTGCTAGTAAACAGCCACGCAGCAGCAGCCCTGTCCCGAATGGAGGCGCCGGAGTGGGCCGAGTCGCGGGTGCAGGTGGTGCCTTTCGCGGGACCGGCACCGGTCGCCCGGCGCTTCGTGTCCGCGGACGTGAGGACGGTGGCCAGCTTCGGTTACGTCGACCAGGCCAAGCAGTGCTTCAAGGTGTTCACCGCGTTGTGCGAGTTGGCTCTGCTCGACTCGCGTGTGCAGGCGTTCCTGGCCGGACCCGTCGACGAGGGGGTGCGGGCGAAATTCCAGGATGAGGCTCGGCGTGCCGGCGTCGCCGACCGGGTCCATGTCACGGGCGAGTTGAGCGAGGAGCGCTATCGGGCGCTGCTGGGCTCCTGTGACCTCGGGATCCAGTTGCGGGACGGCTCCAACGGCGAGTCGTCGGCCGTCGTCACGGAGCTGCTGGCAGCGGGCGTTCCTACTATCGTGACGGCCTCGGGCTCGCTCGCGGAGATACCGGACGACATCGTGCGAAAGGTCCAGCGACTGGTCACCGTGCCGGAGCTCGTGGAAGTCATGCAGGGCATGAGCGAAGACCAGCGCGGTCGTCAGCAGCGCGTCGACGCGGGGCTGCGGTGGGCCGGCCGGCACTCGTTCTCCACCCTGGCCGAGCACGTCGCGGCCGCACTCGAGTCCCTCACCGCGCGGCGCCAGCTTCAAGCCGGGGCCGGTTGAGCCACCACCGGTTTTAGGCCGACGAGTACACGGCCATCGCCTCGCGTGCGCACCGCTCCCAGGTGAAGGCCCGCGCGTGCTCCTGCCGGGCCCGCCGTCCCGGCGTGCCGGAGGGGTCGGCGAGCGCGTCGAGCAGCCGGGCGGCGAGGTCGGCCGGGTCGCCCACCGCGGCGTACAGCGCCTGGTCGCCGGTGACCTCACGCAGC
>JAYTHM010000079.1:0-1971 GCA_043732645.1 Frankiales bacterium | reverse complement strand
AGACGTTGGGCGACTTGCCTCCAAGCTCCATCGTGGTCGGGATGATGTTCTTGATCGCATACTGCATGATCTCGCGACCCGTCGCCGTGGAACCGGTGAACGCGACCTTGCCCACGCCATCGTGCTCCACGAGCGACTTGCCAAGCTTTGCTCCGCTGCCGTTGACGACGTTGATGACGCCCGGCGGAACGATGTCAGCGATCAGCTCCATCACGTACAGGATCGAAATCGGCGTCGCGCTTGCGGGCTTCAAGACCACCGTGTTCCCGGCAGCCAGTGCAGGAGCAAGCTTCCAGGCTGCCATCAGCAACGGGAAGTTCCACGGGATGATCTGGGCAACCACGCCGATCGGCTCATAGAAGTGGTAGGAAACCAGCTCGTTCGTGAGCTTCTTGATCGTCCCTTCCTGGGTGCGGATCGCGGCCGCAAAGTAGCGGAAGTGATCGATCGCCAACGGAATGTCCGCACCCAGCGTCTCACGTACCGGCTTGCCGTTCTCCCACGACTCCAGGACCGCGATTTGCTCCAGGTGGTCCTGCATCCGATCCGCGATGCGGGTCAGGACAGCAGCCCGCTCAGTGGTGGACGTCGCTGCCCAACCGGGGAAGGCACCCGACGCCGTGGCCACCGCAAGGTCGACGTCCTCAACGGTCGACCGGGCGTACTCCGCGATCGCCAGGCCTGTCGCAGGAGCCAGGTCCTCGGTATAGCCGCCCTTGACGGGCTTGGACCAGTCACCCCCAACAAAGTTCTCATAGCGCGTCCTCAACGTCACGATGCTGCCCGTCGTGCCGGGGCGTGCATAGACCGTCATGTTCGGCTTCTTCCTGTTGCTGACCTTCACCAGGTCCGGTGCCTTCACCGAGCGAGTTATGGCCTCGCCGGAGTCGTGTCCTCAGACTGCGCTCCGTCGGTGCAGGTCCCTAGAGGCGAACGTCCCAAGGTGGGGGGCTTTGGCCTCTACGCGTCAGATACAGGCCGCAACTCACCGTGACGCCCCATCACGCAACGCCCACGACCTTCGTGAGCGCACCCACCAGCTTCGCCGCTGACATCGGCGGAGAGGTCTATGCATGAGTGCTCCTGTTCAAGAGCGCGCTGGCGGCGCGGCCTGGAATTCGTGGACGAAGGGCACCCGGTGCGGCAGCGAACAAGATCCTCAACCCCTTCCCCTGCGTCTGCAGTCACATCCGTTGGTCGGGACGTTCTGCCCTGGCACCGGTGGCACATCAGCGGGACGCTTGCGCCCATGAATTCCACGGTGAGCAGAAGTGACGCACCGCAGTTGAGCACTGATGTGGGGCCTGTGCCGAGCGCCTTTGAGTTGCAAGGGATCCGCAAGTGCTACGGGGCGGTAACAGCCTTGGACGGCATCACGCTCCGCGCCGAGGAAGGCAGCGTCTTCGGCTTGCTCGGACCCAACGGGTCTGGCAAGAGCACCATCGTTAAGGTGCTCAGCACTCTCACGATCCCCGACGACGGCAGGGCGACAGTCAAGGGGATCGATGTTGTACGGCGGCCAGCCAAAGTGCGGGAGCTGATCGGATTGGCGGGCCAGTACGCCGCAGTGGATGAGTTCCAGACGGGATACGAGAACGTGTACATGACCGCCCGGTTGTACGGCATCGGGCGGCTGGAAGCTCGGCATCGGACGACGCAGTTACTGGAAGAACTGGGGCTGGCCGAAGCCGCCCGTCGCGAGGTGAGCACCTACTCAGGAGGCATGCGGCGGCGCCTGGACCTCGGAGCGAGCCTGGTGGGTCGGCCACAGGTGCTGTTCTTGGACGAGCCCACGACCGGACTGGACCCGAAGACGCGCAACGATTGCTGGTCCATGATCCGGAGGCTCGTCAAGGAGGGCACTTCGGTCCTGCTCACCACCCAGTACCTCGAGGAAGCGGACGAACTCGCCGATCGAATCGCCGTCATCGACCGCGGAAAGGTGGTCGCGGAGGGGACGAGCGACGAGTT
>JAYTHM010000078.1:0-1974 GCA_043732645.1 Frankiales bacterium | reverse complement strand
CACGACCGGGTTTCGAAGGTGGGAAGGGACGGCAGGAGCTCAGGCGGTGCGTAGGCGCTGCGACACAATGACCCAGCGGTCGAGGGCCGCCGATGCCGCACCGCTGTCGAGGGCCTCCGACGCCCGGGTCATCCCCGCCCCGAGGCGGGCCTCGAGCGACCCGGCGTTGGCGTCATAGGCCGCGAGGGCGGCTGCTGCGTTGAGGACGACGGCGTCACGGACGGGACCGGGCACGCCGGCGAGCACGGCCCGCGCGACCGCCGCGTTGGCGGGAGCGTCACCACCCCGCAGGTCCTCGAGGCAGGCACGTGCCAACCCGAGGGAGGCCGGGTCGAAGGACGACGCGACCACCGTGCCACCACTGACGGTCCAGACGGTCGAACGTCCGGTCGTGGTGAGCTCATCGAGACCGTCGTCGCCACGAAAGACCAGCGCGTCGGTGCCCCGCGCGGCCAGGACGCCGGCCATGACGGGCGCCAGGCGGGAATCGGAGACCCCGACGGCCTGCGCGGCCGGCCGGGTCGGGTTCGTCAAAGGACCCAGGATGTTGAACACGGTGCCGACGCCGAGCTCGCGCCGGGCGACGGCCGCATGCCGCATCCCCGGGTGGAAGACCGGCGCGAAGCAGAAGGCGATCCCCGCCTCAGCCACGCATGCGCCCACGACCGGGGCGGGCAGATCCACGACGACGCCGAGCTCCTCGAGCAGGTCCGCCGAGCCGCAGGCCGACGAGGCCGCCCGGTTGCCGTGCTTGGCGACCGGAACGCCCGCGCCGGCAACGACCAGGGCGGCCATCGTGGAGATGTTGACCGTGTTGGAGCGGTCCCCGCCGGTACCGCAGGTGTCGACGACGCGGCCCACGACGGCGACTGGGGCGGCGAATGAGAGCATTGTGTCCACGAAGCCGGTCACCTCCTCGGAGGTCTCGCCCTTGGCTCGAAGGGCAACGACGAAACCGGCCGTCTGGGCCGGGGTGGCGTTGCCGGACATGATCTCGCGCATCGCCCAGCCGGTGTCCGCCGAGGTCAGCGACTGTCCGGCGAGCAACGACGAAAGAAGCTCTGCCCAGGTCTGGGACATGCGAGGCCTAGAAGGCAGCAGCGCGGCGCACCGGCAGCGCGGCCTCGCGGTGCCGCACCAGCCCCGAGACTGCCGACGCGAGTGCGAACGGGTCGACCGGTAGCGGCTGCACGGCGTCGGCCAGCGACCACGAAGCCAGCCAGGCGTCGTCCTTGCGGGCGACGAGGACCAGGGTGGGCGGGCAGTCCTTCAGCTCGTCCTTGACCTGCTTGGCCAGGCCCAGACCGCCGGTCGGGCGGGCTTCGCCGTCCAGGACCGCCACGGCGATGCCCCCGGCGTCCAGGGCGGCGAGAACCTCGTCACCGGACGCGCATTCGACGTACTCGATCCGGCCCAGGTCGGGCGCGGGCCGACGACCGATGGCCATCCGGACGGTGTCGCGCAGCTTCGGGTCGTCGCTGTAGACCAGGACCGTGTGGGTGCGGGGCGTGGCGGCGGCGTGGCTGTCCATGACGCTGAGCCTAGCGGGAGACCTCACCCCGAGGGGAGGACTCCTCAGGCCCGATCGAGGTAGGTCCACAGGCGTCCCACCCCGCCACGTCGCCGCCGAGGCGCTGCGCCAGCCCTGCCATCCGGGAGCGCTCCTGCGACGCCGACAGTGCCGTGAGCACCTGCGTGCGCCAGGCCCGTACCTGGACGACCGGGCCCTGTTCGACCACAGTGAGCCGGTAGCCGTCCTGGGCCAGTAGCTCCCCTGCGCGCGTCACCGCCGCGGCGTCGGGCAGCAGGAGGTGGTGCCGCACGAGAAGCGGCCGCGTCAGGTCCAGTCCGCTCTCGGCCAGCACCTCGGAGTCGGCCCGCGACGCGTCTGGCGCGCTGACCAGGACAACCAGGTCCCCCTCGTCGCTGTATGCCGGAAGGGCCGGCGCCGCACGCCTGCGCCCGAACAGCCTC
>JAYTHM010000077.1:0-1975 GCA_043732645.1 Frankiales bacterium | reverse complement strand
GGCAACCGGGGTGACCTGAGCAGCCTTTGGCCGGGTAAGCCCGACTCCACCTCGGTGGTCGTGGCTTCGTACGGCTCTCAGCAGCCCTCGTACCCCGGGATGGTCGGCTGGCAGTACACCGACGCAGGACCGTGCGCCCCGTTCGGGACGTGCGACATGAACCGCTCGCCGGGACTGGACCCGGCGGGGCTCGCCGCTGCACTGGGCATCGGCGTACCACCGCAGGGAGGCTTTCTCATGGCTTTGACTGACCAGCAGCAGAGCGAGGTCTACGGGTGGCTGTCGATGCTGTTCAACGACGAACACGACTACCGGCTGTACCAGGACGCGACAACCGGTGAGATTGTGCTCGCCGCCCCGGGCCAGTGGCTACACGTCCCCAACCCTGACTACGTGATCCTTTATCGGGCGCGTGGGCTGGTCCGGGACGAAGCCCCGAAGGTTCTGGCGACCAACGAGTTCCAGCACTGGCGCTCTATCTACCTGGCGGTCGGGGTTGTCGACGTTGGCGCGCTGGCGAAGGAAATTGCCGCCGTCCTGCCTGCGCCGCAGGTCTCCCCTGCCACCGCCGGGTCTGTTGACACCGTCAGCCTTGTCAAGGCCGTGAACGACGACGCCGACAGGCGCGCACGCGACCGGCTGTCCATCACCACCTCAGGAGCCAGCGCATGACTACCCTCACCGCCCACGCCGGGGTCATCCCGCCTTCGAAGGCTCGTCTGATCTTCGGCCGGGAGCCCGCCGCTTGGATCGCTGTCGTGGACGTGACGATGGTGCTCATTGCCTCGTTCGGGCTACCGCTGACCAGCAGTCAGACCGGCGCCGTCATCGCCGTGCTCACCGCGCTCGGAGGTCTCTTTACCGCGTGGGCCGTCCAGCCCATTGCCCCCGCGCTGTTCGTGACTGCCGCCAAGGTCGCTGTAGCGCTCGTGACGGCCTTCGGACTGAATCTAGACGCTGGACAGCAGGGTGCCATCCTCTCGGCCGCCACCGTCGTCCTGACGCTGATCCTGCGCAACCAGGTGACCCCACCGGTGACCGACCCCACGGCCCCCGTGGTGGTCCCGACACCGCCCCTGCTGCCCCCAACGCTCAGTCCTGCCCCTGCGGTCACTCTGGCGGGTTCGGGGAGCATCTCGACGCTGACCGCTACTGACCTGGCGGCGGTCACTCCGACCACCGCCCCCGTCTACACCGACGTCACCCCGCCCGTCGCTGACCCGGCGCCGGGCTCCACGCCTACGATCTGACCTGACCGCCTAGCAGGGAGCAGGAACGCATGGCATTCCTCCAGCCGATCATCACCGGCATCGACGTACCCGCGCTGCAGGGGCAGAAGTTGCACCTGATCGGAACCGGGTTCGGGCGCGTGTCCTCGGTCGGACTGGTGGACACCACGGGTAACGAGTGGGACGTCGAGCACATCGTCGACACCGGCTACTCGATCACCGCCTACATCCCGTTCCTGCTCCCGGCGGGGGTCTACTACCCGCTGCTCAAGTCGCTCGACAACGTGGCCAGCATCAACCAGGCCGGGAACATCACCATCCCCACCGACCCGGCCGCGGTCATCCCGCCCAGCGCGGTGTTCCCCGACCCCGTTCCGTCTCCGGCCAGCGTCGCTACGGTGGCCATCCGCACCCGGGCCCGGCTGGAGATCGGCGACCGCATGACGCCGTTCCAGAACCTCGCCCAGGCCGATGGGTTCAGCACCTTCTACGCCATGCCCAAGGGCGTACTGCAGACCGTCATCGTCGCCGTGACCACACAGGCCGGGGTGCGCACCGTTCTGAGCGTCAACACCGACTACATGGTCGACTGGGTCAACAGCACCGTCACCTTGGCCACCCCCGCGCCGGACGACGCCACGCTGAACTTCTCCGGTCAGGTCTACTCGTTCTTCTCCGACGACGACCTCAACCTGTTCGTGCGCTCGGCCGCCCTCAAGCACACGCACAACGCGGAGACGCTGACC
>JAYTHM010000076.1:0-1980 GCA_043732645.1 Frankiales bacterium | reverse complement strand
CTCTCTTTCTCAGACGAGCGCGTCAACGGCCCGGTCGTAAGCATCGGCGAAGCCGAGTCTGCGAGCCAGCGTGGAGAGCATCTCGTCCGCGTACGCGTCGACCTCGGACAGAATCGCACCCAGCTCCATCGCCTCGAGTCCGAGGTCATCAAACACGCCGAGGTCACCAGCCGGCCACACCTCATCGAGGTCGTCCTCCCCCGGTACGTCGAGATCGAGCCGACCCATCACCTGCTCCGCGAGGTCCCACGACCCAGAGGCCGTGACGTCCGACAGCAGCAAAAGGTCCTCGCCCTGCACACGACGCACCACGACGAAGAACTCGTCGGCGATGTCGACCAGCGCGAAGGCCCCGTCGACCTGGCCGCGGACGGCCGCGAGAACCGCCCCCAGGTCGTCGCAGACGGTAGGGGGCAGCTCTTCGACCTGCCACTGGCCTTCCTGCTGGAAGACCACGACAGCCCACTTGTCGAACGACTCGGCCACGTAGGGACTCTTACAGGTGCGAGGGCGGGTGGAAAGGGCCAAGCCCGGGTAAGCGATCACGTAGCCGTACCAGTGAGCCGCACCCAGCCGCTTGAGGCCCTACCCCGGAGGTACCCGTGTCTGACCGCAACACCCTCGCCCACTTCCTGCACGACGCCGGCCTTGCAGTCTGGTTCGGTGGGTCCCTCATGGGCGCCGTCGGCGTCAACGGCGCCGCCGCCAACGTCCAGGACCCCGCGCAGGCCGCCCGCGTGGCCCACGCCGGCTGGTCGCGCTGGACCCCTGTCAACGCCGTCGCCATCGGAGCCCACCTCGTGGGCGGTGCCCAGCTGCTGCGGGCCAACAAGGGCCGGGTGCGCGCCCAGAAGGGCGTTCGGGAAAACACCAGCGTCAAGCTTGCCCTCACTGCGGGCGCCCTCGGGGCGACCGCCTACTCCCGCCTTCTCGGGCAGAAGGTCATCGACGCCGGGACCATCCCCGTCAACGGCGACGTGCAACCGATCTCGCCCGAGGTGGCCAAGGCCCAGAAGCAGCTCAAAGCCCTCCAGTGGGTCATCCCCGGCCTGACCGGCGCCCTCCTGGCGTCGTCGGCCCTGCACAAGGAGCAGCAGCGTCCCGGTCAGGTTCTTCGGGGCACCCTGCAGGGCCTTCCTGCCCGTGCAGCCGGAGTCGCCGGCACCGTCGGCGCGGTTGCCGGCGCCCACGCGGTGTCGGCGGCCCACGCCGCCGGCCCAGTTCTGGAGCGCGCCCGCGACGCCGCCATGCCCACCTTCGAGCGCGCCCGCGACGCCGCAACGCCGGCTCTGAGCAAAGCGGCGCACTCGGCGGCGTCGGCCTACGAGAAGGCTGTCGACAAGGCATCCGACACGGCCGACACGGCCATCGACAAGGTCAAGGACGCTCTGCCAGCCTGACCAGCGGCGGTTCCGCCCGACGCTGGAGCGGGTCTACAGCGACCCGGGCGGGCCCAGGAGGCGGCCCCGACCGACGACGGCACCAAGATCGAGGGCTTGCGAGCGTCCTACCTCCGAGTCCACGCCGACGGCGTGGATCTCCACCCCAGATGACGACGCCCATGACAGCACCGAGGCGAGCTGTGGGTCGCGGTCGCGTCCCGGCAGTGACAGGTCCACCTGGGCTGCGTCGGGCCGCAGCTGCTCGAGCCGACGGAGCAGGGACAGGTCCACCAGGTGGGTGATGTCGGCAACAACCACCCGCCAGCCCCAGTCACGCCACTCCCTCACAGCGGCCTCGAGGCCCGGCAGTGCTATCCCGTCATCATGAACCTCAGCGGCCACCCGCAAGGCGCGGCGGCCCCGACCGAAGGCCGCCGCGAGCCGCGGCGGGCAGGGAGAGCCGAAGGTCTCGGCCTCCGGGGTCAGGTGCAACTCGGTGGTCATGCCCGCGTCGAGAGCGACGTCGAACGCCAGGCACCGGAAGGCCCAGTCGAGGCGCTCGACGAGGCCGGAGGACTGTGCGCCCAGCAGGAGGGCG
>JAYTHM010000075.1:0-1984 GCA_043732645.1 Frankiales bacterium | reverse complement strand
TGGGTTGCGAGGTCAAACAGGACTGCCTTGAGTACGCCCTGATGCAGGACGAGCGGTTCGGCATCTGGGGTGGGTTGTCTGAGCGCGAGCGCCGTCGGCTCAAGCGCAAGGCGGGTTGAGCGGTCCGATCCGCACGGGGCCAGCCACTAGGCTGGGGTGACCGCCCGACGACGTGCGGCCGCCCGACCGGCCGGCCGCGGGTCCCGCCGACTCACGGTCCACACCGCATGCCACCCCGTAACGAGCAGCTGCTGACCGACCCGGCCGACGACAGACGCCGCCCGCCCCGCACCCAACCTGGCAAGCACGCCGCCCCGGCCCCTGTGGATGTCACTGCTGTCCTCGTCGGGCACGATGGCTCCGCCTGGTTGCCGGCAGCGCTGAGTGCTCTGGCAGCCTCGACCAGGACCCCGGCAAGGGTCGTGTGCGTCGACACCGGCAGCACGGACACCAGCGCCCAGCTGATGGCGGCGGCCTACGGCGAGGTCCTGCGGCTGCCCCGCACCACCGGGTACGGCGCAGCCGTGGCCACCGCCCTCCACACCGTCCCGTCTACCCGGTGGGTGTGGCTGCTGCACGACGACCTCGCGGTCGAGCCGACGACGCTGGAAGCCCTGCTCGACCATGCCGAGCTGAGCCCGTCCGCCGTCCTGCTGGGGCCCAAGGCCCGCGACTGGAACGACCCGCGGGTGCTCGTCGAAGTAGGTCTCACGACCGACGCCGCGGGACACCGAGAAACTGGGCTCGAGCGACGCGAGTACGACCAGGGCCAGCACGACGGGGTCCGCGACGTCCTCGCTGTCGGCACCGCTGGTGCCTTGGTGCGACGCGACGTGTGGGACGCCGTCGGGGGACTCGACCCGCACCTCCCCGTCTTTCGCGACGACCTCGACCTCGGCTGGAAGGTCAACAGCGCCGGCCATCGGGTGGTGGTCGTACCGCAGGCACGGGTCCGGCACGCGCGGGCCGCCACGACCGGCTACCGCGAGACCGACGCGGCGCCGGGCCGGGCGACCCGGACCGACCGCAAGAACGCGCTGTTCGTCCTGCTCGCGCACGTCAGCGCCCTGCGGCTGGTCGGGCTGCTGCCCCGGCTGGTCCTGGCCACGGCCTTCCGGTCGCTGGCCCTGCTGCTCACCCGTCAGACCGCCGCCGCCGGCGATGAGTGGAGAGCCCTAGGCGGGGTCCTCGGACGGCCGGGTCGGCTGCTCGCCGCCCGACGCTTCCGGGCCGGCCTGCGGACCGTCTCGCCGCACGACCTCAGTCCGCTGTTCGCCTCCCGCACGGTCCGGATCCGGGCCAGGCTCGGTGCTCTGGGCGACTGGATGTCCGGGGGCGGCGCAGCTGGAGCCGACCCGTTCGGTGCCCTCGGAGACCCTGGGCCGGACAACGACGATGACTTCGACACCCTGGACATCCGCCGTATCGGGACGCTTCGCCGGTTTCTGCTGCGCCCGTCGGTGCTGCTCACGGCTGCGCTGACCGCGCTGGCCCTGGTCGCCGAGCGGGCCGTCCTACCGTTCTCCGGCGGCCAGCTGGCCGGTGGCGCACTGCTCCGTGCTCCCCTGGGGGCCCGGGACCTCTGGTCGTCCTACACGGCCGCCTGGCACGACGTGACCGTCGGCACGGGACGGCCCGCCCCGCCCGGTACGGCGGCGCTCGCGGTCCTGTCGAGTGTCCTGCTCGGCAAGCCGTGGCTGGCGGTCGATGTGCTGTTGCTGGCGAGCGTGCCGCTGGCCGGCCTGAGCGCCTACCTGGTCGCAAGCCGGCTCGTCCGGCATCGCTACCTGCGGCTGTGGGCGGCGGTGACCTGGGCGCTGCTGCCGGTGGCGACAGGAGCTGTAGCGGCCGGGCGGCTCGACGTGGCGGCTGTGCAGGTCGCGCTGCCCCTGCTGGCCCTGTTCGCCGGCCGGGTCTTGACCGACGACCTGCGCGTCACCGGCTGGTGGCGTACCTGGGCTCTGGGGCTCGGCCTCGCCGTCAC
>JAYTHM010000074.1:0-1987 GCA_043732645.1 Frankiales bacterium | reverse complement strand
TGCTGGCAGGGCTCGGGCTGCTCACCGCCTACGGGCTGGTCAAGTCGCTGGCCGCCGTGCAGTCAGTGCTCATCCTGCTGCTGATCTCGGGGTTCCTCGCGGTCGGGCTCAACCCGGTGGTGGAGTTCTTCGAGCGGCGTGGGATCCGGCGCGGACGTGCGGTCGCGATCGTCGCGGTGATCGTGCTGCTGGCCTTCACCGGGTTCCTGTTCGCGATCGTCCCGCCGATCATCGACCAGAGCTCGCAGTTCGTGAACGAGGCCCCGAACTACCTCGACGACCTGCGCCGCAACCCGACGGTCGCCGACCTCGACAACCGGTTCCACTTCATCAAGCAGGCCAAGGCGTTCCTCGACTCCCCCGGCTCGGCCACGACCGCACTCGGCGGGGTGCTCGGGGTAGGCAAGTTCGTGTTCAGCGCGCTCTTTGCCGTCATCACGGTCCTGACGCTCACGCTCTACTTCATGTCCTCGCTGCCGACGATGAAGGCTGCGGCGTACCGGGCCGTCCCGCGAAGCCGTCGCGCCCGGGTCGGGCTGCTGACCGACGACATCCTCGAGCGGGTCGGTGGCTACGTTGCCGGCGCGCTCACGATCGCCCTGTTCGCGGGCGTTTCGAGCTTTCTGATTCTCCTCGTCACGGGGGTCTCCTACCCCGGAGCCCTGTCCCTGTTGGTGCTGGTGACCGACCTGGTCCCGGTCGTCGGCGCGACCATCGGGGCGATCGTGGTGACGGCCGTCGCGTTCACGCAGGACGTGCGGACCGGGATCATCGTGGCGGTCTTCTACCTGATCTACCAGCAAGTCGAGAACTACATCCTCTACCCGCGCATCATGAAGCGCTCGGTTGACGTGTCGCCCGTCGTCACCGTCGTGGCGGTACTCATCGGCGGAGGCCTGCTCGGGGTCGTCGGGGCGCTACTCGCCATTCCCATCGCCGCGGCCATCCAGCTCATCCTGGTCGAGGTCGTCATCCCCCGCCAGGACGCCACCTAGCCTTCCTCATAGTCCCTAGGCAACGGGTACGCCGCGGGGTTGACGTGCCTCACGATCTCGTCCACCACCTCGTCGGCAAAGCCGACCCACAGGTGCTTGGCCTTGTCGACGCCCACGACCTCGGCCTGGGGCACCACAGAGAAGCGCTCCCGAGCCGCCGGCGGCTGGAGGTAGTCGTCGTGCTCGGGGACGATCGCGACCAGGGGCTTGCCTGAGGCGGCCCAGGCGGCGAGGTGCTCCGGCCGGGAGTACCGCAGCGGCGGGCTGAGCAGGATCGCTCCGACGACGCCGGGGTCCACGCCGTACATCAGGGCGAGGTCGGTGCCGAAGCTCCAGCCGAGCAGCCACGGAGCCGGCAGGTCCACGGATTCAACCAGGTCCAGGGCGGCAGCGACGTCGTACTGCTCGTCGACAGCGTTGCCGAAGATACCCTCACTGGTGCCCTGATCGCTGGTCGTGCCGCGGGTGTTGAAGCGGAGCACCGCGACGTCTGCCAGGGCAGGCAGCCGGTTGGCGAGCTTCTTCAGGACGTGGCTGTCCATCATCCCGCCGTGGGTCGGCAGCGGGTGCAAGCAGACGATGGTCGCCACCGGAGGGCGGTGCGCGGGCAGGGCCAGCTCGCCGACGAGCCGCAGCCCGTCGGCGGTCTCCAGGGTGACCGGCCGACGCCGGGCCGGCAGCACGGTGTTGGCGCGGATCTCGGGCATCGCCCACGACCCTAGCGGGGCCGACGCCGCGACCGTGCCGCCCAGCACGGCGTGTGCCAGTGCCGGCGGTCGTCGGGGTCGTGCAGCCACGCCACCACGTGCGCGACGGCAACGACCTCGTGGTCACAGCCCGGACAGCGGTAGACGCGGTCGCTGACGCCGACCGACCGCACGGTCCAGCCGTCCTCAATGCGCTCACCGGAGGGTATGCGCGGGGCCGCGTCGTCCCCCGCCTTCAGCAGCGCCATTGCCTCAGCGGACCGGTTGGCGCGCCGAGATCCCTTG
>JAYTHM010000073.1:0-6875 GCA_043732645.1 Frankiales bacterium | reverse complement strand
GCTTGTGAGGACCGGCCGGTATCAGCGGTGGCATGGGTGTCAGGGCGACGCGCGGTCAGAGTGATATGCGCGGGTTGGTTACCGCATGAACGGCTGTTGGGCTGGAGCGTCCGCGGGTCTAGAGGTCGAGCGTGGCCCTCCGGACATGGGGTCTGTGGGCTGCTCATAGCTAGCTCGCGGGTCACTGCACGCGCTGCCACCATCGTGATACCGGCCGGTCAGCTTGTGGGGTTCGCTGCAGGGTCGAGAGCGTCGCTCTTCCCCTATGCAGCTGGCTCTTTGCTCATCAGGTGGACTCGCGCAGCAGGGCATCGCGGGCATCTGTCTTGACCCGATCCCCAGCCGGCCGCTAGATCTTCGACGGGGCCGCGACCACGCACCAGATCCCAAGGCTCAGCAGGAAACGCGCCAGTCCGAACCCCGTCGGGCCTGCCTCATAGACCACCGCGATCGGTCCCTCCAGCTGACGCAGCTACGCCAAGATCGCCTCCGGCTGCCGACACAACCGACCCCTCACCAGTTCACCTGTCACCTCGTCCAGGGCACAAGCCACGACCGACCGTGCGTGCACATCCAGACCGACGAAAGTACGCTCAATCCCCACCGGGACCTCCTCGCAATTGTTTGCTCTACCGACCCCGGACTCAACTCCGCGCCGGCAACCCACGACAACTTGCCAGTGAGGTCCCGGCCCGCAGAACCAGGCACCTCCATACCGTCTAGTGCTGCCCGAGCTGCGCGTAGGCCGGTGGCAGCGCACCGGCCGGCAGACGGTCGCGGTCCACAACGGACCGCTCGGCCGCTCGGCCCGGCAGTGGGTCGCCGTCCTCGAGCTCGGTCCGCGAGCCGCCCTCGCCGGGGTCAGTGCCCTGCAGTACGACGGGGTGGCCGCCCTGACCGACGAGGCGATCGACGTCTTCGTCCCAAGGGCGCTACCCGTCGACGGCTCCCCGGGGTCGCGCCGGACGAGAGCCGGCGGCGGGGTCCGACGACCTGGTGACGGGAGGACTCCGACACACCAAGCCTGCGGTGAGTGCGGTGAGCGCCGCGTTGTGGTCGGTGACTCCGAAGCAGGCGTCGTACGTGTTGATCTTGGCCGTGCAGCAGGGGTTGTGTCGGCCGAGCGAGCTGGCGGAGGTCATGGAGCGGGTGCGGCGGCACCGGTTCCGGCGCGAGCTGCAGGCCGTCGTGCTGGAGCTCGCCCGCGGGGTGCAGTCGGTTGGCGAGCTCGACGTCGCGCGGCAGATGCGGGGGTGGGGGCTGCCTGAGCCCTCGCGCCAAAAGGTGCGACGGCGGCCGTCCGGAATCGAGTAGCTCGACGGGGAGTTCGACGCGTACGCGCTGGTGATGGAGGTCGACGGGGTCCAGCACGAGTTGCCCTGGGCGGTGCTGGCCGACACGGTCCCAGATCTCACCTTGCTGAGCGAGGGCAGGCACGTCCTACGGCTCCCCCTGACGGCCTGGCGACTGGACAGCGCGCGGTTTCTCGATGCCGTCGAAGCGGTCTTTCGCGCGCGTCTGGGCGCCCCCCACCGCCCTTGCGTCCTAACAACTCAAGGGGCCCGTGGGCATGAAGGCTAGGACGTAGGAAAGGCGAGGATCGACCTCGCTCGGGACGTCCTCCTCACTCGAGGGGCGGTGAGCGTGGGGGCTAGGACGCAACGACAGTTCCCATGACCCAGCGGGCGTGGGGGCGCGCTTAGGGTGGGGCGATGGAGCAGCCAAGGACGCACGCGGTGCGCGAGCTGCTCGCCGATCCGGACTTCGCGCGGCTGTTCCGGGTGCGGTTGGCCGGCCAGTGCGGGGACGGATTATTCCAGGGCGCGCTGTTCGGGGCGACGTTCTTCAACCCGGAGAAAGCGACCAGCGCCAGCGAGGCCGCCGCGGCCTTCGCGACGCTGCTGCTGCCCTACAGCCTCGTCGGTCCGTTCGCTGGGGTGCTCCTGGACCGTTGGTCAAGGCAGCGGGTCCTGGTCGTGGCCAACGTCGTGAGGGCGCTGCTCCTGGTCGGCCTGGCCGGGTCGCTCGCGCAGACCGGCTCGACCAGCGTCGGGACGGTTGGGTTTGCCCTCGGCCTGGTGTCGCTCAACCGGTTCGTGCTGTCGGGGCTGTCGGCGGCGCTACCACACGTCGTCGCTGCGAAGCGGCTGGTGACCGCGAACTCCCTCACGACGACCCTGGGCAGCGGCGCCGCGGCGGTCGGGGGCGTCAGCGCCCTCGGGCTGCGAGACCTGTTCGGGCGCGACGACGCGGGTGCGGCCTGGATCGCGGTCTGCGCGGCCGGGGTCTACCTGGTGGCCGGCGCGCTCGCCAGCCGCATCGCCAGGGCCCGCCTCGGGCCGGACCTCACGCCGCGGGAGGCGGTCGGCGTGGCGCTCAAAACGGTGGCGCGCGGGTTTGGCGAGGGCGCCCGGCACCTGCTCAGGCACCCGCAAGCCGCCCGTGGCCTCGCCGCGATCACCGCCCACCGCTTCTTCTACGGCCTGTCCTTCATCGCGACCCTGCTGCTCTACACCAAGACCGGCTACCTCCACCGGGGCCTCGCCGGCCTCGGTCAGGTCGTCACCGCCTCGATCGTCGGCGGCCTCGGCGCGGCCGCGGTCACCCCCCGGGCGACCCGCCGCCTCGGGACGCAGACCTGGATCGTGGTCGTCTTCGCCGGCGCGGCCGGATTCGAGCTCGCCTTCGGTACGCCGTACACGCACGCGTCGTTTCTGGTCGCGGCGGTTGGGCTCGGGTTCGCCGCGCAGGCCGCGAAGATCTGCGTCGACACCCTGATCCAGGAGGCCATCGACGACGACTTCCGCGGCCGGGTCTTCGCGCTCTACGACACGCTGTTCAACGTCGGCTTCGTCTCCGCTGCGGCCCTTGCGGCGGTCCTGGTGCCCAATGACGGGAAGAGCTACCCGGTCCTGTTCCTCATCGCCGGAGGGTATGCCCTGACGGCCCTGCTGTACGGCGTCTTCGTCCGCCTCCGCGCTCCCTTCGAGCCCGCGGAGCCGGTCGTCACCTCAGCCTGAACAGCAGACGATGGCGGCATGGACCTAAAAAACTTGGCCCGGGTCAGCTGTACGTCGTCGCGAAGGGCACCCCACACCAGCCCTGGTCAACGGACGGCGCGCAGGTCCTGCTGGTCGAGCCCAGTGCGACCGTCAACACCGGCGACCCCCCGAGCGAGCTCACCACCCCACGCCTCGTGTACTGAACCCTCGGCAAGCCTGGCGGGAAAGCTCGCGCTGGGTGAGTAAGGCCGCCGCAAGGGCCTTCCAAAGTTGACCTGCACTCTCGCTGCCACCGGCATTCGCACCACCCTCCGGCAGATCGGGCACGGAGGGACCCTGAGGCGGGCAGAAGGACTATGGGGCCGGGCGGGCTGCCCACCAGGCCCTCAGCTCGGCAGCGGCCACGTCGTATCCCAGCGGTCCCTGCTCCATCCGCAACCCCAGCAGGTGCTGGTAGGCGTCCCCCACGACCCGGCCCGGCGGCACGCCGAGGATCTCCATGATGGCCACGCCGTCGAGGTCGGGGCGGATCGCCCGCAGCTCCTCCTGCTCGGCAAGGACCGCGATCCGTCCCTCGAGGTCGTCGTAGGCCGACGACAAAGCGGCGGCCCGGCGGCGGTTGCGGGTCGTGCAGTCCGAGCGGGTCAGCCGGTGGAGCCGGTCGAGCTGGTCGCCGGCGTCGTGGACGTACCGGCGTACGGCCGAGTCGGTCCAGGGGGAGGTGCCGGGCTGGCCGTAGCCGTGGAAGCGCAGGTGCAGCTCGGTGAGCAGAAAAACCGCCTCGACGACCTCCTTGCCGAACGTCAGCGTACGCAACCGCTTGCGGGCCAGGTGGGCGCCCTTGACCTCGTGGTGATGGAAGGACACGCCGCCGCCCGGCTCGTGCCGCCGGGTCGCCGGCTTGCCGATGTCGTGCAACAGCGCCGCCAGCCGCAAGATCAGGTCCGGTCCGTCGGTCTCGAGCGCGATGGCCCGCTCGAGCACCTGCAGCGTGTGCTCGTAGACGTCCTTGTGCTGGTGGTGCTCGTCGATCTCCAGGCGGAGCGCGGGCAGCTCCGGCAGGACGAAGGCAGCCAGGCCGGTGTCGACGAGCAGCGACAGGCCCGCGCGGGGGAACGCGCCCAGGAGCAGCTTCTCGAGCTCGCCGCGGACCCGCTCCGCGGACACGATCTCGATCCGGGCGGCCCGGTCGGTCATCGCGGCGATCACGTCGGGGGCCACCGCGAAGCCGAGCTGGGAGGCGAAACGGGCAGCGCGCAGCATCCGGAGCGGGTCGTCGTCGAAGGAGTCCTCGGGCCGGCCGGGGGTGCGGATCACCCCAGCCGCGAGGTCCTCCATCCCGCCGTACAGGTCGACGAAGGCGGCGGGGGACTTCCAGTCGGGCAGCTGGAGGGCGAGGGCGTTCATCGCGAAGTCCCGGCGTGCCAGGTCGTCGGCGAGCTCCTCGCCGAACACGACGGAAGGCTTGCGCGAGCTCCGGTCGTAGGCATCGGCCCGGTACGTCGTGATCTCCATGCGAGCACCGTGCTTCTGGATCCCCACGGTCCCGAACGCGATGCCGACCTCCCAGGTCGCGTCGGCCCAGCCGTCGACGAGCGCGAGGACCGCGTCAGGGCGGGCATCGGTCGTCAGGTCGAGGTCGTCGCCGAGCCGTCCGAGCAGCGCATCCCGCACCGAACCGCCGACCAGGTGCAGCGCGTGGCCGGACGCGGCGAAGCGCTCGCCGAGCTCGACGAGCAGCGGGGAGCGCGCGACAAGCTCACGGACGGCGTTGCTCTGCAGCTCGCTCAGCAGACGGCTCTGGGACACGGGGACCAAGGGTACGGCGGAGGGCGTTGGCCGGGGTGGTCCCGCCGTACGCTGAGCGCATGCCTCCCGTCCCCACGCCGCCGCGGCGCCCGCTGCGCAGGGTGGACGAGACAAGTGCCGGCGGCCTGGTCCTGGACCACCGGGGACCCGAGGCGCGCGGCGCCCTGATCGGCCGGCTCGACCGGCGCGGACGCCTGCTGTGGTCCCTGCCTAAGGGGCACGTCGAGGCGGGCGAGACCGAGCCGCAGACCGCGGTGCGGGAGGTGCAGGAGGAGACCGGGATCCTCGGCCAGGTCGTCGGCAAGCTGGGCAAGATCGACTTCTGGTTCGTCGCGGACGGCCGCCGGGTGCACAAGACGGTGCACCACTTCCTGCTGCTGGCCTCCGATCCGCGGGACGGGCTGGAGCTGTCCGCAGAGGACGTCGAGGTCAGCGAGGTCGCGTGGGTGCCGGTCGCCGAGCTTGCCGCCAAGTTGGCGTACTCCGACGAGCGGCGGCTCCTGGCGAAGGTCCCCGAGCTGCTGGCCGACACCGCGTGAGGCTCAGGTGGCTGGCCGCGGCAGTGCTGCTGACTGGTCTGACAGCCGCCCCAGCGGTCGCCGACCCGTCCCCGTCCCCGTCCCAGCCCCCGTCGCTGGCTCCGGAGGCCCCGCTGCGGGTCAATGTCACCCAGCTGCTGCCCCGTGCGCCGGTCGCCAACGGGGCCTTCGAGGTGTCCGGCACGGTGAAGAACATCGGCCGCACCACGGTCACGCAGGTGCAGGTGCGTCTGAAGGTCGGCGCGGTCGTGACAAACCGTGGCAACTTGGACGCCGCCGACACCGCCCGGCCGGTCACCTACCGCCGGGAGGGCGCCCGAGTCATGCTGGCGAACCCGCTCCTGCCGGGTGCGTCCGCGGCGTTTGACATCCGCACCAACCTCGACGCCCTCCGGATCCGCTCGCTGGGCGTCTACCCGCTGGACGTGGAGGCGCGCGGCGACGCCGGTGCGGGCTTCCAGAGCCTGGGCCTGGCGCCCACCTGGGTGCCGTTCTTTGCTGACGCGGCCCCCAGGCAGAACCGGGTCGCCGTGTTGTGGCCCCTGGTGGACCAGCCGCACCAGACGGTGACGTCCACCTTTGCAGACGACGACCTGGCCACCGGCCTGGCGCCCACCGGCCGGCTCGGCCGGATGCTCGCCGTGGCCAGGGGAGCGGGCCGCCGCGACTGCGGCAGGGGGGTCATCACGGCCGCAGGCCTTCACCGGCTCCCACCCACGCGATGCGAAGCGGTGCCGATCACCTACGGCGTCGACCCCGACCTGCTCGCGGCCGCCGCGACGATGACGTCCGGCTACCGCGTCAACGCGTCCCCCAAGGCCGTCGCCGGCAAGGGTGGCGCCGCGGCCGAGGGCTGGCTGACCTCCCTGCGGGAGGGGCTGACCGCGGGGAACGCCGTACTCGCCCTGCCCTACGCCGACCCGGATGTGACGGCCCTGACGCGCACGAGTGGCGGCCGCGACGACGTGGCCCTCGCGACCGTCCTGGGCAAAAGCACGGTCAGCGACGTTCTGCAAACGACTGCGCTGACCGCGGTGGCCTGGCCGCCGGCCGGCCCGATCAGCCAGGGCGCGACGGACGCGCTGGCCCGCAACGGCGCGAAGGCGTTCGTGCTCGACGAGTCCGCGTACGGCCAGCCTGACAGCGAGCCGGACCACACCCCGACGGCCCGGACGATCCTGTCCTCGTCGGCCACCGGCACCGAACTCGACGGGCTGGTCGTCGACAGCACCCTGTCCACGCTCGTCCTCGGTCCCGAGTCGAGCACCCTGGGGCCGCGGCTGGCCGAACAGCGCTTCCTCGCCGAAACCGCGATCATCGCCGCGCAGCGCCCGGCGCTGGCCAGGACGTTCCTGATCGTGCCCGACCGGCGCAGCGACGTGTCGGTCGCCGCCGGCACCGCCGCGCTGCGCGACCTCGGCCGGGTCCCGTGGCTGTGCCCCGTCACCCTCGGTGCCGTCGCGGCCGGGACCGAGCGCTGCGCCGATCAGCCCGAGGTGCCATCCGTCGCGCCTGCCGACCGTGG
>JAYTHM010000072.1:0-1991 GCA_043732645.1 Frankiales bacterium | reverse complement strand
GATCTCCCCGTCCTCGGCGATCCGGACCGAGCAGCCGGGGATGGGACGTCCGGCTGAACCGATGTGCTGCCGGCCCGGGAGGTTCAGGGTACCCCCGGCTGCGCTCTCGGTGAGGCCGTAGCCCTCGAGGATGTTCAGCCCCATGCCACGGAACAGGTGGTCGAGGTGGCTGCCCAGGGGCGCACCTCCGCTGACGGCCCACCGCACCCGTCCGCCCATGGCGTCCAGTACGGGCTGGTACACGAGCTTCGCGAACACCGCGTGCTCAGCGCGGAGCGCCACCCCGGGTCCGTCCGCATCGAGCTCCGCGCTGTATGCCAGGGCGACCGCTTCGGCCTTGTCGAAGACTGCCAGTTTCCCGCTGGCCGCGGCGGTCTGCCGGGCGGTGTTGTAGATCTTCTCGAACACCCGGGGTACGGCCAGCAGCACAGTCGGGCGGAACGAGCTGAGGTCCTCTGCGATGTGACTCAGGTCGGTGTGCGCGAGCTGCACCCCTACGTGGAGGGCACTGAACTGGATCGTTCGCGCCAAGATGTGCGCAAGAGGCAAGAACAGCAGAGTCGTCTGCTGGTCGTTGAAGACGTGCTCCTCGATGCCCTCTGCGTCCAGAACGTTATGCACGAGGGCGAGCAGGTTGCCGTGCGTGAGGACGCAGCCCTTCGGCTGACCGGTGGTCCCGGAGGTGTAGACGACAGTTGCGAGGGAGTCCGGCCCCATCGTGTCCCTGCGCTCAGTCACCTGGGAATGGCCGAGGCTGAAGCCCGCCTCGATCAGGCGGTACCGGTCGACCTCGACCTGCCAGACCTCGCGCAGGTGCGGCAGGCCGGCGCGCACGTCAGCGACCATCGCCACCTGCTCGTCGGTCTCGACGATCACGGCAGCGGCTGCGGAGTCGGTCAGGATCCAGCGAATCTGCTCGGCGGAGGAGGTCTCAAAGATCGGGACGGTCACCGCGCCGATCGACAGGATCGCCAGGTCGTACAGCAGCCACTCGTAACGCGTGCGGGACATGAGGGCAACCCGCTCCCCGGCGGCGATACCGGCATTGAGCAGGCCCGCGGCAAGGGCCTCCACGTCGGCGGCGAGGCCGAAGCAGGTGATCGGGAGCCAGGCCCCGTCGACCCGTCGGTGCACCGCGACTCGATCGGGGTGCTTGCGCGCGTTCTCGAAGACGGCATCGAGCAGCAGATTCTGTGGACCTGAGGCGTAGCAGGACGGGACGGAGCGCTGGGTCAGGGAGCGCATCGTCGCTACTTCAAGAAGCCGTGGCGGGAGACGATCGGGATCCGCTCCCACATGCGTCCCAGACCCAGGGTCTTACCGGCCGCGGTGAGCGCAAGCAGCACGAGCACCATGGCGTAGATGAGGTGGTCGTCCATGAACGGGTTGTTCGCCGGGGGCAGGACAGCGGTCCACATCATGACCAGCAGGGTGGCGCCGGCGGCCGCAGCGAGGCGCATGGTGATGCCGAGGGTCAGGGCGATCCCGATGCCGGCCAGGGCCGCCATGAACAGCCAGTCGGCCCAGGCAGCACCAGCGATGTCCTTGTAGAAGCTGGCGAACGGTCCGGTGGAGGCGCCCGACAGGAAGCCCTTGGTGGGACTGCCGCCGTTGGTCCAAGCGGCTTTGCTGAGCGTCTCGTGACCCCAACCGAAGGTCTTGTCGAGGAAGGCCCAGACGAAGACCCAGGCCATCGACAGTCGCGTCAGCGCCAGGGTGAAGCGGTAGGCCGTGTGGCGCGGGGTCTCCTCATGAACGGGTTCGGCCAGGAACGCATCGTCACTTCGCAGGACGGGACGGCTCGTCATGGGTGTGAGAGGGATGGTCATGATGTCCTCCGGAAGTCGGGGTTGGGGTTCTGACACCCTCATCGTCCGGCGACCCGCCTCCGCGCCCTAGGGGCCAAAGGCCTGTAAGCACCCGCCACAAGACCACACCTGCCCGGTCCGGAAGGGCAGATCAGGTGCGGGTAAGGGGACCTTGTGCCCTAG
>JAYTHM010000071.1:0-1993 GCA_043732645.1 Frankiales bacterium | reverse complement strand
CTTCGAACTTCGTCAAGCGCAGCTTGAACAAGGTCTTCCCGGACCACTGGTCGTTCATGCTGGGCGAGATCGCGCTGTACTCGTTCATCGTCCTGCTTCTATCGGGCACCTACCTGACGCTGTTCTATGAGGGCAGCAGCCGCGAGGTCATCTACAACGGGTCCTACATCCCCCTCAAGGGCATCCCGATGTCGGCGGCCTACGCCTCCACGCTGCACATCTCCTTCGATGTGCGCGGCGGCCTCATCATGCGCCAGATCCACCACTGGGCCGCACTGCTGTTCATGGCCTCGATCGTGGTCCACCTGATGCGGGTCTTCTTCACCGGCGCGTTCCGCAAGCCGCGTGAGCTCAACTGGGTCATCGGCGTCGGCCTATTGATCCTCGGCATCGTCGAGGGCTTCGCGGGCTACTCCCTGCCTGATGACCTGCTGTCGGGCACCGGCTTGCGCATTGCCTACTCCATCGCCCTGTCCATCCCGGTCGTCGGCACCTGGGTGGCATTCCTCGTGTTCGGCGGGGAGTATCCCGGCGGCGCGATCATCGAGCGCCTCTACCCGATCCACATCCTGCTGGTGCCCGGCATCATCTTGGGCCTCATCACCTTCCACATGATGTTGATCTGGTTCCAGAAGCACACCCAGTTCGCCGGTCCCGGTCGCACGGAGACCAACGTCGTGGGCTCCAGGATCTACCCGGCCTACGCCGCAAAAGCAGGCGGTTTCTTCTTCTTGGTCTTCGCCGTCATGGCCGGCCTCGGTGGGCTGGCCCAGATCAACCCGATCTGGCTGTACGGCCCCTACGACCCCGCCCAAGTCTCTGCCGGCTCGCAGCCTGACTGGTACGTGGGTTTCCTCGACGGCTCGACCCGCCTGATGCCGAACTGGGAGCTCCGAACGCTGGGGCACACGTTCTCACCGAACGTCCTGATCCCCACGCAGATCCTCCCGGGTGTGTTGTTCGTGCTGCTCCTGCTCTATCCGTTCATCGAGGCCAAGCTCACCGGCGACAAGGGCTACCACAACTTGCTCGACCGGCCCCGCGACAAGCCCGTCCGCACCGGTTTGGGTGCCATGGCGATCAGCTTCTACGTGATCCTGATGATTGCCGGCGGCAACGACATCATCGCGACCATCTTCCACCTATCGATCAACGAGATCACCTACACCCTGCGCACCGCGCTGTTCCTCGTCCCACCACTGGTCTACGTGCTCACCAAGCGGGTCTGTCTGTCGCTCCAGCACGCGGATGACGACCTTCTACACCACGGCATCGAGTCGGGCACCATCCGGCGGCTGCCCTCGGGTGAGTTCATCGAGGAGACTGTCGCTTTGCCCTCCCAGTACGGCGTCCTGCTCGCCACCACGCCCGAGCGGCGTGAGCTGCTCGCGCGCAGCGAGGCCGAGCACGCTGCGGCCGCCGCAATCACCTCCAAGCCGAGGGGATTCTTCCGCGCCAAAGGTGGCTCCGTGATCCAGGAGCCCACCGACCAAAAGCAGCTCGAAGGCACCGTCGACTAGCTCGACAACGGCCACGTGCGCCCCGTTCCCCTCAGGGGAGCGGGGCGCTCGGCTTTTCGATCCGCCCCGTCAAGCACCCTGGTGCCACCGGCAGCATCACTGCTGGCCACCCAGGAGACGCCAGGTGGCTTCTGCACAGGACTTCGACGGCACGCCCCTGTGCAGAAGTCACAGCAGAGCCCCAGGCGCGGTCAACATCGGTCCTCAGCGACCTGTGCATCCAGCGCAGGCTACGGACAGGATCCCTGGGCTCCGGACCTCGACCGCCCTTCCACGCCGTGGCCCACGGCTTTACGGTGCTCGCGACGCCCCGACCGGTGCGAGGAGGCAAGGACGCCGACCCATCGCCGTCAGGCTCGAGCTGCCAACGGACCCGGTCCGTGGCTGGCTGCGGTGGGCCCGAATGCAACGACACGTCCATGCGCTCGCTGGGAACCGCGCTAACGATCTCGATGAGCGCGAGCCTGACACCC
>JAYTHM010000070.1:0-1999 GCA_043732645.1 Frankiales bacterium | reverse complement strand
GAGCAGCATGCGGGCGGCGCTGGCCGACTACCTCGCGGTGCGCCGCGCCCTGGGTTTCAAGTTGGCCCGTAACGAGCTGCTGCTGGAACAGTTCATCGGGTTCTGCGAGCAAGCCGGCGCAGCCACGGTCACCGGGTCCCTGGCGCTGGCATGGGTGACCTCCCCGGCCGAGGCGTCCCCGTCGTGGTTGGCGATGCGGCTGTCGGTGGTCCGCGGCTTCGCCGGCTGGTTGCAGGCCACCGACCCAGCGACTGAACTGCCGCCGACCGGATGGCTACCGGCGCGCCGGCGGACCAGCCCGTACTTGTACTCGCAGCCAGACATCGACGCGTTGCTGGCAGCCGCCCACCGAGCTCGATGGCCGCTGTCCGCAGCCACCTACGACAGCCTCATCGGGCTGTTGGTGGTCACCGGCATGCGGGTGGGGGAAGCCATCCGGCTGGACCGCACCGACGTGTCATTGACCGACGGGCTGCTCACCATCCGGGAGTCAAAGTTCGGGAAGTCCAGACAGCTGGCGCTGCACCCCAGCACGGTGGAGGCGCTGGGCAGCTATCAGCGGCGCCGCATCGAGCTGTCACCGGCACCAGGTGAGGCGGCGTTCTTTGTCCACCCCGCCGGCAACCGGGTCAGCTACCCCAGCGTGCAGGCGATGTTCCACACCCTGGTCCGGCGGGCCGCACTGGCGCCACGATCGGCGACCTGCCGGCCCACGATCCACGGGCTGCGGCACACGTTCGCGGTGAACACCGTCGTCGGCTGGTACCGCGACGGCGAGGACGTGCATGCCCGGTTGCCGCTGCTGTCCACCTGGCTCGGGCACGCCGACCCGAAGTGGACCTACTGGTACCTGTCCGCGACCCCCGAGCTGCTCGGTCTCGCCGGCGAGCGCCTGGAGGCGTACTTGGGCAGGCTGCCATGAGCGCTGTCGCCCCGACCCTGCAGGCGTTGTTCACCGACCGGCTGATCCGTCAGCGTCAGGCCAGCCCGCACACCATCGCTGCCTACCGGGACACCTTCCGGCTGCTGCTGAGTTACCTGGCCGAGCACCGAGGAAAGCCGCCCTCAACGTTGGACTTCGCCGACCTCGACGCGGCGACCATCGGGGAGTTCCTCACCCACCTCGAGCAAGTCCGAGGTGTCAGCGTCGCCACCCGCAACGCCCGACTCGTCGCCATTCGGTCCCTGTTCACCTTCGCGGCGCTCCGCCACCCCGAGCACGCCGACCTGATCGCCCGGGTGCTCGCGATCCCCGCGAAACGCGGTTCGCGGGCGCTGGTCAGTTTCCTCAACCGTGCCGAAGTCGAGGCGCTGCTCGCCACCCCAGACCGCGGTCGCTGGATCGGCCGGCGTGACTACACGTTGCTCACCGTCGCCCTCCAGACCGGGCTGCGGGTCTCTGAACTGACCGCGTTGAGGAACACCGACGTGACCCTGGCACGTGGCGCCCACCTGCGAGTGTTCGGCAAGGGACGCAAGGAGCGCGTTACTCCTCTCACCAGCCACACCCAGGACGTTTTGCGCTCCTGGTTCGATGAACACGGCACCACTCCCACCGATCCCGTCTTCCCCAACCCCGCCGGACAGCCCCTGAGCCGGGACGCCGTCCGCAAACTGGTGGGGAAACACGCCCGCAGCGCTGAGGACCATTGCCCTTCACTGGCCACCAAGCATGTTGGGGTTCACACGCTGCGGCACTCGTGCGCGATGAACCTGCTGCGCAGTGGAGTTGATCCCGCGACGATCGCTTTATGGCTGGGACATGAGGATCTGCGCACCGTCCAGATTTACATCCACGCTGACCTCGAGCTGAAGGAACGCGCCATCGCTCGCACCGCACCACCTGGGACTTCCGTGGGCCGCTACCGACCACCCGACCCGCTGCTGGCCTTCCTATCGCGTCTGTGATTATGCAGAACGTCTCAGCGTCGGCACCGGCGCGATGGCCTGCCACACCGGCCAGGATCTGCCGTCCGCTGGCCGGTTCCGCATAACCCCC
>JAYTHM010000069.1:0-1999 GCA_043732645.1 Frankiales bacterium | reverse complement strand
CGAGGCAGGATCACCGGGTCCTCCTGCCCGGGCAGCCAGACCTCCTCGAGCCGCTTCGCGAGCCCGCACAGCGCCACGTCGACGACGCCCAGGGCGCTGAGGGCCCGCTGCGCCGCCGCCACCTGGGGCTGACCGCCGTCGACCACGACCAGGTTGGGCGGATAGGCGAAGCGGCGGGGCCGGCCGATCTGTTCGTCAAGCTCGGGCCGGGCCGCCTCTTCGAGGTGGCGCGCAAAGCGTCGGGTGAGAACCTCGTGCATGAAGGCGGTGTCGTCCTGGCCGTCGACGCCCTTGACGGCGAACCGGCGGTACTCCGACGTGCGGGCCAGGCCGTCTTCAAAGACGACCATGCTCGCCACGACGCTCGTGCCCTGCAGGTTGGAGATGTCGAAGCACTCGATCCGCAGCGGGGCCTCGTCCAGTTCGAGCGCCTCCTGGATCTCCGACAACGCCTTCGACCGGGCGGTCAGGTCGCTGGCCCGCTTGGTCTTGTGGAGCGCGAAGGCCTGTTGCGCGTTGCGCTGGACGGTCTCCATGAGGGCCTTCTTGTCGCCCCGCTGCGGGATCCGCAGGTCCACGTTGGTGCCGCGAAGCTGCCGCATCCAGGCCGTGATCGCCTCCGCGTCGGGGGGCAGCGCGGGCACCAGTACCTCGCGCGGGATATCTGTCGTACCGACGGTGACGCCGGCCCCGGGGACCATCCGCCGGTCGGGTGCGGGGTCGCCGTACTCGTCCTCATCCTCGCCGTAGACCTGGGTGAGGAACTGGCCGACCAGCTCACCGGTGGTGACGTCCTCGACCTTGTCGACGACATAGCCGTGCTGGCCACGGATCCGACCGCCACGCACGTGGAAGACCTGCAGGGCGGCTTCGAGGCCGTCCTCGACCAGCCCGATGACGTCGGCGTCGGTGCCGTCAGCGAGCACGACGGTCTGCTTCTCAAGGGCCTTGCGCATGGCACCGACGTCGTTACGGAGCCGGGCTGCCCGCTCGTAGTCCTGCCGGTCTGCGGCGTCCGCCATCTGCTGCTCGAGGCGCTTGACGAACCTCGTCGAGGAGCCGGCCATGAAGTCGCAGAAGTCGTCGACGATCGCCCGATGCTCCTGCAACGACACCCTGCCCACGCAGGGGGCCGAGCACTTGTCGATGTAGCCCAGCAGGCAGGGCCGGCCCACCTGCCCGGCCCGCTTGAAGACCCCGGCGCTGCAGGTGCGAGCAGGAAAGACGCGTAGCAGCAGGTCCAGGGTTTCCCGGATCGCCCAGGCGTGGCTGTACGGCCCGAAGTACCGCACGCCCTTCTTCTTGGGCCCGCGCATGACCTGCAGCCGCGGGAAGTCCTCGTGCAGCGTCACAGCCAGGCTCGGGTAGCTCTTGTCGTCGCGGTACTTGACGTTGAAGCGGGGGTCGAACTCCTTGATCCAGGAGTACTCAAGCTGCAGCGCCTCGACCTCGGTCGCGACGACCGTCCATTCCACGGAGGCTGCCGTCGTGACCATCTGCCGGGTGCGGGGGTGCAGGTGGTCGACGTCCTGGAAGTAGGAGCTGAGCCGGCTGCGCAGGCTCTTGGCCTTGCCGACGTAGACGACCCGCCCCTTGTCGTCCCGGAAGCGGTAGACGCCTGGGGCGACCGGGATCGTGCCTGCCGCGGGGCGGTAGATCGACGGGTCAGCCACCCTGTTAACCCTACGTCGCGACGACGACGGTCCTACTCGTCGAAGATGGTGATCGCGATGCCCGTGGTGAGCAGCGGGTAGAAGATGTCGGCGTTGTGGTTGGTGACGCGCACGCAGCCGTGGCTGACCGGGCGCGGCGGGACGTCGTACCCCTCGCCATGCACGGCGTAGCCCCGGTAGAAGTACGACGGGCGGTACAGGTAGCCGAGGTCACTGATCTGGACGCCGTCGACCTTGCGCTGGATGCGGAAGTGGCCGCGGGGGGTGTGCGCGACCGACGTCACGCCCTTGGAGGTGTAGAGATATTCCCCGCCGGTCGAGACGTC
>JAYTHM010000068.1:0-2007 GCA_043732645.1 Frankiales bacterium | reverse complement strand
CGCACCGACACCCGAGCGCGTCCTGCTCGCCGCACGGAAGCAAAGACGTCTGACCATTGCGATCACCGTAACCACAGTGCTTCTCATTGGCGGTGGAGTCCCCGCACTGGTACAGCAAGGCAGCCCCAAGGCCGTTTCTACGATCGCCAAACCCACGCCGTCCCTGACACCGAGCCCTCCCGCGTCGCCCACGGTCACCGGTACGCCCCGCGTGGTTGGGCTCGCGATCGATGCGGCAATCAACGCTCTCGCGCGTGCGAACTGCAATGGGACCATCACCGCCATTGTCAACAACGCCGCACCGGTCGGACAGGTCATTGCGCAGCGAACAACCGGTGACCACTGCCAAGTATCCATCAGCGTCTCGGCTGGCCCAGCGGGATCAGCGGGATCAGCGGGATCAGCGGCACGGTGCTCGAACCTGACCATCACAGCGGGGCAGGTCGGGTCGGGCCTCGGACACTCAGGCTTCCCCCTGAACTTCCGGAATAGCGGACCCTTCCCGTGCACGCTCAACGGCTACCCGACCGTCACCGCTACCGAGAGCGGAAGCGGCCGGAAAGAAACCGGCACCGACCGACCCAGTGGTTACCTAGGGGGCACCGACCTGAGGGTCCCGACACTTCTCCTGCGCCCGGGAGATGCCGTCTCCTCACTTGTAGAAGGCACGAACAACCCCGTCGGGAACGCCGCGTCATGCACCGACCTAACTAAGCTGCGCGTGACTGTGAACGGCCGTACTACCTCCGTGCGGCCGACCCTTTCAAACTGCAGCGGCCTCAACGTTCACCCCTACCTCCCTGGGACGACCGGCACGGCACGATAACCAAGATCGCGGGTCGGTCCGCGACTCAGCATCCCCTCATTCAGAACGCGCAGAAAGTGGCAGATCGCGTGGAGCCACGGCACGAACGGGCGCCGTTCCGTACCAGTGCCGCTTCCGGGCGTGGAAAGGGCGAGACTGATAACCGCGATCCCTGGCGCTATCGTCTGCCGCCGAAGCCCGCGTAGGCGGGGCTCCATAAGGGCGGGTGAGTCTTCTCAGCCAGACTCTGCGTGGTGCTGGGTGCGCTTCTAAACCGAGCGACTCACGGAGCAGGCCACGCGAACCCGACGCGAGGACAGGCCCTGGCAGATTGGCGAGGCCCGGGGAGCGGCATGAGAACCTCGCGGCATGACGTCTGGGTACTGTGGGACACCGCTCGCACAGAAGCTGGTCATCAAGGCCGGCCGGCGCGTGCTGCTTGACGGCACCCCGGACGTCCTCAACCTCCTGGCACCAGGGGCGACTGTCCGCTCGCGGGCGAGAGGGACGTCGTACGACGTCGGGTTGGTCTTCGTCACGAGCATGGCGCGGCTGGCCAACCGCTGGAAAGTGCTCGAGCGGAAGGTCACGAGGCTCTGGGTGGCATGACCGAGGAGAGCCAGCCGAGTGCTGACCGACCTAGATGACAACGTGGTCAGGGAGTTCGGACTGAGTCACGGGAGGGTCGACGTGAAGGTGTGCGCGATCGACGAGACCTGGTCGGCCCTGGCGTTCGTGGTGCGGGTCAGGGACCGTTGAAGGTTCGTCAGTAGCTGCATCGCCGGGGTACCTTTCCCGTGCAAAGCAGTTCGCTCGGGTGATGCCGCCACTCCACGTACTCGACGGCCTCGAGCTGCATGTGCGGCAACAGGACTTCGGCGTAGTCCAGGCCTTAGACCGTGCCGTAGCGGCCGTCCTCCTCCTGGGCTGCCCAGATCAGGTTGCCGTTGCCCGAGAACCGGGCGAACGCCCCGGCGTCGGCGTCACCGAACACGTAGACGTTCCGGAACGCCTCGACTGCGTCAGCATCTCCACCAACGCACCGCCGAACGATCTCACGCATGTGCGGACGGTGCCCGTACGCCGTCTCAAAGCCAGTCTCATACCAGTCCCACAGCACTTCGCGCTTCGCTTGATGACCTGACGCAGCACCGCATCAGCCGGTACCACGCCATAGAAGTGGGTGCGAAGGTCAGCAAGCA
>JAYTHM010000067.1:0-2007 GCA_043732645.1 Frankiales bacterium | reverse complement strand
CGCCGGGCGTCGGCGCTCTGAGGATGGAGAAGATGCTGCCGACAGCGATGTTGACGTCGATGTTGGACGATCCGTCCAGGGGATCGAAGGTCAGTAGGTATTTGCCGCACGGGTACTGCTCCGGGATCGGATAGTGCTCCTCCAGCTCCTCCGAGGCCATGCCCGCGAGTTGCCCGCCCCACTCGGTGGCGCGCAGGAAGATGTCGTTGGCGACGACGTCGAGTTTCTGCTGCTCTTCACCCTGCACGTTGACGGCGCCGTAGCTCCCCAGTACCCCCGTCAGCGCGCCCGAGGCGGTCCGGTGGGAAATCGCCTTGCAGGCCAGCGCCACGTCGAGGATGAGCGAGTTGAGGTCACCGCAGGAGCCGGGGTAGCGGCGTCGCTCCTCGATGAGGAACTGCGTCAAGGTCGAGCGGTCGGTGAGCACGGTGTCGCCTCTCCTGTCCGGGCGGGAGATAAGCACACCGGCTGCCAGGCGGGCAGGCATCCACCTGGAGGGTGGCGCAGGGGGTGACCTCGTCGACCTGCGCGCAGTCACCCCGAGGTCCCCCTGTCAGGGGGAGGCCAGGCACAGCCGGCCCTGACAGGCTGGCAATCCTGATCTGACCAGGAGGGCACCATCGACAGCAGCGCACTCATCGCGAGCTACCAGGGATTGATCTGCGACCTGGACGGCGTCGTCTACCGCGGCCCGGCTGCAGTGCCCGGTGCCGTCCAGACGATCAACCAGGTGATCGCGGACGACATCGGCGTCGTCTTCGCGACCAACAACGCGTCCCGCACACCGCAAGAGGTCGCCGGACACCTTTGCGAGCTTGGCGTCCTCGCAGGGCACTGGTCCGTGGCGACCAGCTCGCAGGCGGCGGCTGCGCATCTTGCAGGGGTGCTGCACACTGGCAGCCGGGTCCTCGCCGTCGGTGGCCCCGGCGTTGGCTCGGCTCTGGTCGAGGTAGGCCTGACCCCGGTGAGGGTGGAAGACCTGTCTGCTCCCGCCGTCACACCAGGCGTCCAGGCGGTGGTCCAGGGCCTCGGTGCCCAAGTGACCTGGACCGAGTTGGCCGAGGTCGGCTATCTCGTCGAGACGGGTCTGCCGTGGGTGGCGACGAACCTCGACATGACGCTGCCGACAGCCCGCGGCCTGGCGCCCGGCAACGGCGCGCTCGTCGAGCTCGTCCGGCGAGCGACCGGGGCCGTCCCGCACGTGGTCGGCAAGCCGGGCGCGGCTCTCTATGACTTGTCGCGAGCCCGGCTGGGCACAGCCCCCACGGGCACGCTCGCCTGCGGTGACCGGCTCGACACCGACATCGCCGGTGCGATCGCTGCCGGTCTGGACTCCCTGCTGGTTCTGTCCGGGATCAGTTCGCTGCAGGACGCGGCATTCGTGCCGCAAGGCTGTCGACCCACGTACGTGGCGGCGGATGTAGCGGGACTGCTCCGCCCCGCGCACCGGCTCGACGACGCGCCGGTCGATCTGGTCGAGGTGTTCCCGGACGGGTCGTTGCGCGTGCGGCTCGACGCAGATGCGGACCACTCCGGGGTGCTGGCCGCTGTCGTAGGCACTGTGTGGGGAGCCCTCGACAAGGGCCAGAAGGTCTCCTCCGATCCCCACATCTGGCGCATGCTCGAGCGGGCGGTCGGGCTCCAGCAAGGGTGAAAGGACCCAACCACGCTCGGCCTGTTTTGTGGCCCGGAGATGAATGGCATGCCGAGAATCGTCGTGGCGGTTCTCATCGGACACGCCCGCCGGTTCAGACCCCCGTCAAGCGCCAGGTCCGCTGCGAGCTGCACGCAGCCCACGCGGTCGTTGTCGTTCGGATCGACCTCCCCGAAGCGCACGCCCGAGGTCCTGCATGTCTTGCCCTATTTCAGCCCTAGCTCGTGTCTACCTCGGAACGTGAGCGTCGACATCGCTCCCCTGGCGACAGCCGCGCACTGACGTGCAGCCGCATCGTCACCTTCCCGAAGGCAGCAGCGTCGCCCCGCGAGCACGCGCGTCCAGGGAAGCGC
>JAYTHM010000066.1:0-2008 GCA_043732645.1 Frankiales bacterium | reverse complement strand
CCGGCATCGCCACGGCCGCCGGCCTCACGACCACGTCCACTACCCTCGGCGGTGGCTCGACCACGGTAACCAACAACTGCGCTCTGGCCGTCAGCTACGACATGACCAACGGCGTCGCCTACCTGCCCTACGTCCCCGCTTCGGCAGCTGGGGTTACTCCCCCCACACCGGCCGTACCAGGTGGCTACTACCTCTCCAGCGTTGTCCTGACTCCGAACACGAGTCAGGACTGCATCTCGGCGAAGTTCCGGATCACGGTTGCCAAGGCCGACGGCACCTCCATCACCGAGGCCGTCGGCAGCCTGAGCGCGACCGGCACCGCACCCTCGTCTACGCCCCTGTTGGTGAAGCCCCTCGCGAGGGATGTCGGCGCTGTCTACGCGACGATCACGAGCCCCTCGCTTTCGACGGGCACCGCGCCGTAGTCAGTCTGCTCCCGATCCCACGTCGATGGACCCCAACCCGGTCCAGCGTGTGACAGACCCGGTGGGGGAGCGACCGCTCCCCCACCGGGCCCCGCCCGCCCCGCCAGGACCGGAGCCCGCCATGGACCGCTGCTCTCCCGCTTCCCGCCCCACAGCGACCTGCCTGCCGGGTGCTGGCGCCGGTGCGGTGCGCGTGTTGCGTCGCGCCTCATCGAAGGCTGCCACCCCGTCGCCCGCTCCGGCCCTACGCGCCGTTGCGCGCCCCTCGGTCTGCAAGAGGATCCCCCTCGTGCAGGTTGCCGGCCGTCCTCCCGTGACCCGCCGCCCTCGGCGGCACGCCCGCAAGGTTGCGGTCGTCACCATCGGGGGCTTCGGCTTCCTGAGCCTCGGCGGTATCGCCGTGGCCGCTGGGATGGGGGTCACCGGCAGCAGCCTCGGAGCCGGCTCGGCCACCATCGCCGCCTGCCAGCTGACCGGGTCCATCACCCCGACGTACGTGCTGCCCGCGACCACGGGAACGTCCGACGTCGTCGACACAGGCATGGGGTACAGCCTCATGAGCGTCACCCTGAAGGGCATCCACGCGAACTGCGCCAACAAGACCGTCTATGTGACCATCGTCGACAGCAACGCGACCACCAAGGTCCTGGGCTCCGGATCTGCCGTCATCGGCGCCATCGCCACCGGCTCGATCGGGACAGTGCAGGTACCGCTGTTCCCGGCCAACGGAACCTTCCTGCCCGTCGGCAACACGGGTGCCTCGACGGCCGGCGCGAACCAGGTCGACGTCCTCATCCCTAACTAGCCCGCCCGCCCCCGTGAGAGGTCCGTCATGCGCGCCCCGGTCGTCCTCGTCCTCACCACCGCGACCCTGGCGCTCGGCGCGTCGGCGGCCACCGCGGCCGGTGTTGGCACGGCCCCGACCCAGCTCTCGGCCGGCTCATCGGCCGTCGGGAGCTGCGGCGCTTTCGCCCTGACCTCCTCGCCGTACGTCGTCGACCCGGCCTCGGGGACCGTGACTGCCGTGCGTGTCACCGTCGCCTCCTCCTGCAACGGCGGGCAGCTGAGCGTGTCGCTGCGCACCGGGACCTTCGCGGCGACCAGCACCGCCGCCGGTCAGGGAAGTACAGCCGTCAGCGCGGCCGCTTGCCCCGGCAACGTCTGCACCGTCAGCATCACGAGCCCGCCCGGACTGGATCTCGTGCAGGCCGTCCACCTCGTCATCAGCAGGCCATGACCCGCCGGCTGCTGTGGCTGACGGCAGTCTTGCTGGGCTTCACCGTCCTGCTCGGTGGCTGGACCGTGGAGTCGATCATGCTCCACGGTGGAACCACTGCCTTTCCGCCTGCGGGTCGTCCGCTGGTCGGGAAGGACGGCGGCCCTGCCACCTCGCCGACGGGGCAGCCCGTGGCTCTCCCCGCCCGCCCCCGCCCCACCGGTGGGGTGACGCCGGCCGCGCCGGACCCGTCACCGTCCACCTCGTCGTCAAAGCCGCCGTCCACCTCGCCGTCCACGCCGGCCGTCCCCGTCGGTGGCGGCGTGCAGATCCCCGTGACCGGGTGCCCGTCCCAGCGGGTATTCGT
>JAYTHM010000065.1:0-2011 GCA_043732645.1 Frankiales bacterium | reverse complement strand
CGCCCGGCCCCAGCCGGAGACCCGCCGCGTCGTCACATGCCCCATAGTGCCGCGAGCATGGTGGCCGAGAAGCACAGTGCCCAGGCGGCCACGCCGTTGCGGATCAGCGGGTCGGAGGCCAGAACCCGCTCTGGGGCCCCGGTCTCGCCGCGGTCGGTGCACCAGATCCAGCGGGCCAGGACCAGCGCGACGGGCAGGACGGAGACAGCCGCGAGCACCGTCTCCAGGGTGCCGCTGCGAGCCAGCGCCCACCCGACGTAGGCCAGCAAGAGCAGGGCAGCCGAGGCAAGGCGTACTGATCGCAGGCTGTAGGCGGTGTAGGCGCGCAGCACCGGGCGAGCATCCTGGCGCTGGTGGAGCAACTCGCTCGCCCGTTTGCTGGCAACCACGTGGACAGCCGCCGCCGAGACGACGACCAGGAACCACTCCGAGGCGTAGACCCCGGCCGCCACGGCCCCAGCGACCGCCCTGAGCACGAAGCCCGACGCGACGATGGCCATCTCGATCCACGGAACGTGCTTGAGCCGCACCGCGTAAGCGATCGTGAGGGTGAGGTAGCTCGCCACCACGACCAGCAGACCGATCCCGACGAGGGCTGCAAGCATCAAGCCGAGGCAGACCAGGCACCCGGCAACCACCAGCGCCAGCCGTACCGGCACCGCCCCGGAAGCGATAGGTCGCAGCCGCTTCAGTGCGTGCCGCCGGTCCAGGTCGCGGTCCAGCACATCGTTGAGGAGATAGCAGGCCGACGCCGTGAGCGTTACCGAGAGAAGCGCGACCAAGGTGTCAAGCAGGACGAATCTGTGGAAAAGCACGCCAGCCGCTGCTGGGGCGGCCAGGACCAGGACGTTCTTCACCCACTGCTGAGGGCGGATGGCACGTAGCAGGTCCCGGGCCTTGACCCGTGCCTCTACTGTCGGGTCAACGACCTCCACGAGCGCCGTCATGCCGAGCGGCGCAAAACGGCGAAGAAGTCCCGTGTCGACGTGGTGTCATAGCGCCGGGGTGAGCGTTGCATGTCTGGCAGCAGGTTGGTCTCGGTGGGAAAGGTGACAAAGCTCGTCCACTCCGGGTTGATGTCGAGCTCCATCGCTCGGATGCTGCCCGCCCGGCGCAACAGCTCGGCCAGCGTGCTCGCCGACAGCCGGTTGCCCGCGACGTAGACCAGCGCGCCGGACGTGGTCTGACCGATCCCGGATCGCCAGACGTAGAGCTTGTTGCCAAGGGTCTGACCCCAGCGCCCGTTGCTGTTGTCGGCAATCCCCGGCACGACGTGGCCGCCGTCGACAAGTAGGTCGAGGTTCTGCCTGACCGCACCAACCGTAGGTCCTGGCCCGATGTCGCGGCCCCACTGACCGACGGTGGCGCGGCCGTCGTTGGTGATGACGAACGAGGCAGCGCCAATCCGGAGAGCACCTACCGTCCGCCCCCCCTGGAAGAAGCCTCCGCGAGCAGCATCGAGACGAAACCCGCCGTTGAAGGCCCCGACGAGGGCCCGACGCTCACCGGCAGTCAGCGATGACCCAACGGGCCACGGTCCACCACCGGGCTCCTCGATCCCTGGGTGGAGCACAAAGCGCAGCAGCCCTGGGTCCATCCAGGCCACGCCCGCCGTGTAAGACGTGTGTAGGTCGTCGGGCCGCAGGTAGGCGACCTGCAGAGCCGGTTTGCCCCCAACAGTGGTGACGATCCGCCAGCTGCCCTCTCCCGGTAGCGCTGGCGAGGCCAGTGCCGTGATCGGCGGCAACGACCCCGAGACAGGAGGCGCGGTAGTAGCGTGCGCCAAGGGTGAGGTCCTGGCCGGAATTCCCCCGACCGCTGGAGCGCGATAGGTCGCCCGCTCCAGCCGGTCAACGACAGCAGACAGGCCGTGCCCGCGGGCCCATTCGGCCAGCCGTGCCGCAGTGCTGTCGGACCCCGGCGCAGCCAGCGCGCGGCCAACAGAGATGGCGACGACGAGGACTGCGGCGAGAAGGACGAGGAGTAGGACACGCCACTTCCGAGGCCGCCG
>JAYTHM010000064.1:0-2011 GCA_043732645.1 Frankiales bacterium | reverse complement strand
CGGCTGCGGCGACCAGCCGGTAGCCGGGGTCGGAGACCGAGGGCATTCCTGCGTCGGTGACCAGCAGGACCGTGTCGCCGGCGCGAAGAGCGGCGAGCAACAGCGGGGTGCGCTCGCTCTCGTTGCCGTCGAAGTAGCTGACGAGCCGTCCTGTGTAGGTGACGCCGACGTCGTGGCACAGCCGGGTGAGCCGACGGGTGTCCTCGGCGGCGATGACGGCGGCGGTGGCGAGGGCCTCGCGCAGGCGGCGGCTGGCGTCGCCGGGCTGACCGATCGGAACACCAGCGAGGAGAAGGGGCACGACAGCATCCTTCCGTAGAGGCCGTTCCGTAGGCTCCGACGTATGACGACGACCCTCGAGGCCCCCAGCGTCGCCGCCCCCGCAGCGCCATGGCGGGAGCGGTTGCTGCCCCTCGTCAGCCCCGGTGGCTGGGGGGTCACGCTGCTGGTCACGCTGGTCGGGGGGGTGCTGCGCTTCGTCCGGCTCGACCAACCCGCATCGACGCTTAGCGACAAGGGCGTCGTCCAGGGTCCTGGTGACATCTTCGACGAGGTCTATTACGCCTGCGACGCCAAGAACCTGCTTCGGTACGGCGTTGAGCATGCCTCCGCGGCAGGCAAGGCCTTCTGCACCCCCGAGAGCACCGGAGCCTTCGTGGTGCACCCGCCGCTGGGCAAGTGGCTGATCGGCGTCGGCGAGTGGCTGTTCGGCTTCAACACGTTCGGCTGGCGCTTTTCCGCGGCGCTGTTCGGGTCGTTGACGGTGCTGCTGGTCGTCCGGATCGGCCGGCGGATGACCGGTTCGGACCTGCTGGGCGGGCTGGCCGGTCTGCTGCTCGCTCTGGACGGGCTGTCGTTCGTTCAGAGCCGGGTCGCGATGGTCGATGTCTTCTTATGCTTTGAGATCGTGGCGGCCTTCGGGGCGCTCGTCGTCGACCGTGACCGGGTCCGAGAGCGGCTCGCGTGGGCGGATGACGAGCAGCTCAGCCGGGGCGGGCGCCTGGGCTGGCGTCCCTGGCAGCTCACGGCCGGGCTGTGCTTCGGGGCTGCGCTCGCCACGAAGTGGAGCGCGGCGTTCCCGGTCGTGGTGATGCTGGTCCTGGCGGTCGCGTGGGAGGTCGGCGCACGGCGGGCGGCGGGGATCAGGGCCCCCTGGCGGGTGACGCTCCGCCGTACGACGGTGTCGTTCCTGGCCGCTCTTGTCGTCGTGCCGGTCGCGGTCTACGTCGCCTCGTGGACCGGCTGGTTCCTGTCGACCGAGGGCTACGACCGGATGTGGGCGCACGGCAAAAGCACCAGCTGGTCCTTCGTGCCCGAGGCGATACGGTCGTGGTGGCACTACCACTGGGAAATATACAACTTTCACAACCACCTGGAGGCCAAGCACCCCTACCAGTCGCATCCGTTGTCGTGGCCGTTCCTGGGCCGTCCGGTCAACTACTACTACCCGCCGGGGCTCACGGCGGGCACGTACGGCTGTACGGCCAAGTCGTGCTCGCGCGAGGTCCTCGCGATCGGCACCCCGGCGCTGTGGTGGACGATGATCCCGGTGACGATCGGGCTCGCCGCCCGTTGGGTCAGCAAGCGGGACTGGCGCGGCGCGTCGCTGCTGCTGATGATGGCCGTGTCGATTCTGGCCTGGGTGCCGAGCGACCTCAAGAGCCGCACGATGTTCTTGTTCTACGCGCTACCGTCTGTGCCGTTCCTGTGCCTGGGACTGGCACTGCTAGCGGGCTGGCTACTCGGCCCGGCCGACACGGTGCGTCGCAGCGTCGCGGCAGCGGGTCTCGGCGTCTATACCTCCCTGGTGGTGCTGAACTTCGCCTACCTCTACCCGGTGCTCGCGGCGGTCACGATCTCCTACGCCGACTGGGACTCCAAGATGTGGTTCACGAGCTGGATCTAGCTGGTATGGAGGGCCTGTCTGTCAAGGGGCAGCGCGCAATTGGCGCCGATCTTTGTTTGGGCGCCGCTGTTGGGTGCTTGTGAGGACCGGCCGGTATCAGCGGTG
>JAYTHM010000063.1:0-2012 GCA_043732645.1 Frankiales bacterium | reverse complement strand
GGCTCACTGGCCGGGCTTGTAGACCATCAGGACGACGATCGCGAGCCAGCACAGGGCGCTCAGGCCGCCGGCCGCGCCGAGCCGCGCGGCGAAGCGCTCGGCGGGACGTCCCTCGGCCACCTCCGCGGCAGCGCCCCGCAGCGCTGGGGCGGTGACGCCCAGGGTGATGAGCGTTGCGACCAACCACAGCGCGTACGACGCGGACACCCAGCCCGCGCCGCGCGGGATCCGAGTGGGGTCGCGGTTGAGCATCGCCGTACCGAGGCCGACGACCAGCAGGCTGCCGACTGAGTAGACGCGGGTGGAACGCAGGGCGCGCACCAGGCTAGGCCCGTCATTGGCGCGCGCGAGGCGGCCGGCGGTCGACGTGACCATGACGAGCGAGCCGATGATCACGATCACGCCGACCAGATGGAGGGCCAGCAGCAGGGCGTACGAGCCGGAGTAGCGCACGCCGCCGACGTTAGCCCACACCTTCTCCGGGTGGATCAGCGGGACTTTTGGCATACCTGACGAACGAAACACCCATGAAGGTGCACGGCACGGCTGCCCCCAGAGGAGTTATCGCCCGCGGCGACCGCGACGGGCGCGGAGGTAGTCGCTGACGACGTACTCGCCGAGCTGCTCGGGGTTGGCGGCGAAGACCCGTCCGCCATTGCGCTCAGCGAGGTGCTCAACGAAGGACACCAGCCGGGGCTCGTCGTCGAGCATGAACACGTTGATCGTGGCACCCCGCTTGGTGATCCGCTCGACCTCGGCCATGGTGAGCTCCAGGGTCTCCGGCATCGGCGGCCAGCAGAAGTCGGCGTACCCGTCGCGGGTCAGGTGGGCGGTCGGCTCGCCGTCGGTAACGACCAGCACGACCGGCTCGGCCTGCGGGTGCTTGCCGAGGAATCGTCCGGCCAGCATGAGGGCGTGCTGGAGGTTGGTTCCCTGCACCCGCTGGGGATCGAGGCCCGCGAGCTGCTCGGCCTTGAGGACCTGCGCGTAGTCGCTGAAGCCGATGATCTCGATCGCGTCCTGCGGGAACTGCGTCGTGACCAACGAGTGCAGGGCGAGGGAGGTCTGCTTGGCCGCGGCCCACGTTCCGCGCAGCTCCATCGAGAAGCTCAGGTCGACCAGCAGGGCTACAGCGGCAGTGGTGCGCCGCTCGGTCTCGACCACCTCGAAGTCCTCGACGCGCAGCTTCACGCCAGTGCTGGACGACCCGCGCAGCACAGCGTTACGGACGGTGCGAACGACGTCCAGGGGCTGCTCGTCTCCGAACTCCCAGTGCCGTGACGACCCGGTCAGATCTCCTGCGGCGCCGGCGTCGCGGACGTCGTGACCACCGCGGCCTTTGGCGTCGAGCTGGTGGAAGACCTTGCGCAGGGCGGTCGCGCCGAGCCGGCGGACGGCCCGCGGCGACAGCTCGAGGCGCCCGTTGGCGTCCCGCACGAGGTAGCCCTGCAACTGCAGCTCCCGCTCGATCCGCTGCAGTGCACGTATGTCATCGACGGCTCCCCGACCCAGGGCCCTCTGCACGGCAGCTTCGTCGATGTCCTCGAGCGAGGCACCCGGGTAGTCCTGGCCCAACGCGGACTCGAGGTCGTCGAGGTCGGCGAGCTCCTCGAGGGCCGTCGTCGCGTCCCCCATCCCCATGCCCTGCTCACCCGACATCCGCTCCTTGCCGCCCCATGGCAGGTCGGGGCGGGCGTTGCGCAAGGAGTCTCCGAGCTGCGACATCTGGGACTGCATATCGAGGTCCATGGCACCCTGCATGAGCTCGCCGAGCTCTTGGCGCTGCTGCGGGGTGAGCGAGTCCATCAGCCGCTGTTGCGCCGCCGCCCGACGGGCCAGGTCGTCGACGAGCTCCTCGAGAGTGCCTGGCTGGGAGGGGAAGTACTCTCCGTGCTTGACCATGAACTGCTCGTAGTCGTCCTGCGTGTGCTCGCCACGGGCGTCGGCGTCGAGCATCTGGTTGAGCTCAGAGAGCATGTCCTTGACCCGCTGCATGTCCTCGGGGCTGGCGT
>JAYTHM010000062.1:0-2026 GCA_043732645.1 Frankiales bacterium | reverse complement strand
CGTCCTACGCCGACCTGGCCAAGCTGGTCGGACTGAGCCCACCGAGCGTGCACGACCGGGTCCGCAAGCTCGAGCGTGATGCAGTTCTGCGGGGCAGCCACGCCGACGTCGACCCGAAGGCCGTCGGCTTGGGCGTGTCGGCCCTGGTCGGCTTGAACCAGCGCGAGGGCGTCGAGTCCGACGCGATCGTCGAGGCCCTCCAAGCCATCGAGGAGGTCGAAGACTGCTGGTTCGTGGCCGGGGAGGAGGCGTTCGTGCTCAAGATCCGGGTCGCCGACCTCGACGCGCTGGACCGGACCCTGTCGGTGCTGCGCCGCGTCCCAGGCGTGACGCGTACCCGCACGACCGTGGTGCTCTCCACCCGCTTCGAGGGCCGTCGTCGGATCCCGCCGGCCTGAGCCGCGCACTACGCTGGGATCGTGGACGAGCAGCGCACGGGTGAGCAGGGCGGGACGTTCGTCGTGCCTGAGGTCTCGGTCCGACGGGCGGCGCTGACCTACACCTTCGGCCGCTTCGGGGTCTTTGCGCTGCTGGCCGTGCTGATCTGGTCGGCGACCGGGCTCGCGGGCCGCCAGCTCAACGGCCTTCCGCTCCTGCTGGTCGCGCTGCTGCTGTCCTCCGTTACGAGCTACTTGCTGTTCTCGCGGCAGCGGCAGCAGCTCGCGACCGCGCTGGCCGCCCAGCGCCAGGCAAAGACCGAGCAGATCGCCCAGCGTCGCGCGCGGCTCGACGACGACCGCGCCTAGTTCGGGCGGGCTGCTCGCGGTCGCCGTGCGGGCCGGCCGCGTCGGCCTTGCCACCGGAGGCAGGTCCTGGTCGGCAAGGCCCTCCGACCTGGCGGAGCTGGAGGCCGGGCGCCCGCGGTGGGTCCTGTGGAGCGCCTCCTCGACGCCGCTGCTGCCACTGCGACCTCGACTGCTCTGGGACCTCGCCGCCGTCCACAAGGTCCTGTGCGGCGGACGTCGCGACGACCCGGCCGCGGTCTGGGCGGCCGCCCACGAGCTGCCCGAGCCGGCCCACCACGGTGGCGGACTCATGCTGCTCGACGCTGCGCTGTCGCCGGTCGAGGGCTACCTCGACCCGGTCCGTGTAGACGGTTCGCTGCACCCCGATGCCGCCGAACTCGCCGATCCGGTTCGCTGGGCCGAGCTCGCCCTCGTGGTCCAGTCCCGGCAGGAGGCTGCACTCCGGCAACTCCCGGACCCACGGGTCGACCCGGGCGGCCCGCCCCTTCCGGTGGTCACGGCCTGGGCGGAGTCGGCGGCGGCCCTGCTGTGCGCTGAGCTTGAGGCGGACGGACTGCCGATCGACGTGCGGGAGGCCCACCGGTTGGTCGAGGCCGTGATCGGCAACGGTCACCGGGCGGTCCGGGACGCTCCGGTCGTACAGCTGCTCAGGGGGGATGAGGTCGACCTGCGCAACCCGTTGTCGGTCCGGGACGCCCTGCTGCGCCTGGGGATCGATGTGCCGGACACCCGGTCGTGGCGGCTCGAGGCGTACCGACAGGCGCACCCGTTGGTGGACGCGTTGCTGACCTGGCGCAAGGCCGAGCGGGTCGCAACGACCTATGGCTTCGGGTGGCTCGAGCAGAACGTGCGAGGTGGCCGCCTGCGGGGGGACTGGTCGGCTGCGGACGGCGGGGCAGGCCGGATGACAGCGACTGCGGGCCTGCACTCACTACCTGCCGAGCTCCGAGCGGCGGTGGCCGCCGAACCGGGTCACCTGCTGGTACGCGCTGACCTCGGTCAGGTCGAGCCGCGGGTGCTCGCGGCCGTATCGGGTGACCGGGGATTCGCCCGCGCTGCGGCCGAGGACGACCTCTACACGCCGGTCGCGGCGACTCTGGGCGTCGACCGGCCCACCGCCAAGATCGCTGTCCTGGCGGCGATGTACGGCCAGACCAGCGGCGCTGCCGGTCAGGCCCTGAGGCAGATGGAGCACACCTACCCGACCGCGCTGGCGTTCCTCCGGGCCGCCGAGGAGGCCGGCCGGGTGGGCAACGACGTCCGGACCCACGGCGGCCGAC
>JAYTHM010000061.1:0-2033 GCA_043732645.1 Frankiales bacterium | reverse complement strand
GGACTGCTGCTGGGACTGCTGCTCGGATTGCGGGTCGGGCTTGCGCCGACAGAAGCGCTGGGGGTGGCCGACGCGCTGGCGCTCGGCGTCGAGGTCGGGCTCGTGCTTGTGTTCGGCGATGGTGAAGCGGACCCACTCGGCGAGGCGGACACACTCGGCGAGGCGGAGGCGCTGGGCGAGGCACTAGCTGATGTGGAGGCACGGGGCGAGGGTGACGCGCTTGACGAGGCGGACGGGTTGGCCGACGGTGACGCCGACGGGCCGCTCGAGGGGCTCACGGACGCAGAGGGAGAGGTCGCGGAACCCGTCGTGTAGTCACTGGACGAGGTGAACGTCAGGTCCCCGGCGAAGTCGCCGAGGCTGTTCCCGCTGATGTTGGACCTGCAGCGGACCACAAGCGAGTAGATCCCCGAGAACGTCACAGGTGGTGACTGGAGATTGCCGTAGTCCCGAAGCGTCTGGCCGACAGGCAGGGAGTAGCCGCCGCTCGCCGTCGGCGTAAGCGTGTCGACGTTGGTCACGCCCGTGATGGCCTGACCCTGAGCCGGGAGGCCTACGCCGAGGACCCGGGCTTGGACGGCTGTCGCGGCAGCGTCCGTGCACGCACCAGAGGTGAGCAGGGTGATAGCTGAGGTCGCGGTTCCGGACGCGGGTTGCACGGTCACCGAGCCGAGCAGCGTCGCCTCGGCACCGCTTTCTGACAGCAGCAGCCCGCCCGCAACGAGCGAGAGGATCGACCCGCCGGCGAGAAGCGCACGCAGTCTGCTCATGAGGCCACGACGGAGCGGATCAGACCAAGCGTGCGGTGGGGCAGGACGAGAACAGTGGTGGGCGCCGTCGCGATGGGAACCGCCGCGATAAAGGCGTCCGCGTTGTACGTGCACTCGCGCTGCCGGTGGTAGCTCCGGGCAGAGACAGCCACCCGCTTACCGTCGACCTCGAAGCGCCAGGACCACAAGCCGGAGCCGAGGTCGGCCACGCGGTCTGCCTGACCGGCGATCACACGGTCGCGCAGGTCCCGCACTGAGGCCTCGCACGCCGCGAGGGAGTCATGGCTGCCCCACCCGTTCGCGATCGGCCTGTTGTTGGCGCCTACCAGGCGCCAGCGGTACAGCGGCGTGGTGCAGCCGTACGACATGTAGAGAAAGCGCGGACCAGCCATTTCCATCCCCCCGGTGCTGTGCGCAGAAGTTGTCGCAGCGAGCTGCTCAACCGAAGCGGCCGTTGACGTAGTCATGAGTGCGCGGGTCCTTTGGCTGGGAAAACATCGCGGTGGTAGCGCCGTGCTCAACGATGAAGCCCGGAGTGCCGGCCTCGGCGAGGAAGAACGCGCAGCGATCGGAGACGCGCGCAGCCTGCTGCATGTTGTGAGTGACGATGACGACCGTGAGCTCTTGGACGATCTCGCGGATCGTCTCCTCGATGCGACGGGTTGACGTGGGATCAAGGGCCGAGCACGGCTCGTCCATCAGCAAGACCTTGGGTCGGACCGCCAACGACCGAGCAATGCACAACCGCTGCTGCTGACCTCCCGACAGCGCCCCGCCTGGGGAGCGCAACCGGTCGCGCACCTCCCGCCAGAGGCCGCCCTTGAGCAGGCACTCCTCGACGAGCTCGTCCTTCTCGCTCTCAGACTTTTTGGTACCCGTGAGCCGTAGCCCCGCCAGGACGTTGTCATAGATCGACATCGCCGGGAACGGGTTCGGCTTCTGAAAGACCATGCCGATGGAGCGACGGGCATCGGTGAGTCGGCGCTCGGGGGCGTAGACGTCCTCGCCGTCCAGCAAGACCTCTCCGGCCATCGCGGCACCTGGCACCATCTCGTGCATCCGGTTGAGCGTCCGCAAGAAGGTCGACTTGCCGCACCCCGAGGGCCCGATGAGGGCTGTCACCCGGTGGGCGGGCATGGCAAGCGACACCCGGTCCAGAACCTTGTTCGCCCCAAACCAGGCCGTCACGTCGACGGCATCGAGCTGCCCGGGACGGCGATGCGGGTGCGGCAGGGCCTGCGGGTCGTTGGGAAGATCGAGGTA
>JAYTHM010000060.1:0-2034 GCA_043732645.1 Frankiales bacterium | reverse complement strand
GCCGTAATGGCCATCGAACCCAACGCGCGACCGGTCGTGGTCCTGCTTCGGACACACGGCCTTGGCTTTACTCCAACTCTTGCCACCAGAGGCCATCTTGCGAACGTAAGGGTGGCCTCCAACAACCGCATCTATGAGAGCAACTTCATCTCAAAGTGCTCTCGTAGATGCGGTGGAGGGACGCCGCTAGCCGTTGCTGGCGCCGTCCTCGTGGGAGCCGGCCGGGTCGAGCCGGTCCGAACGCAGCTGGTAGCGGTCGACCGCCTTGGCGGGCACGTCGGCCTCGACCTCGCCGCGGGCGGCAAGCTGCTGCAGCACGGCGGTGGCGATGGACTCAGCATCGATGTGGAAGTGCCGGCGCAGCGCCGCGCGGGTGTCGGAGCGGCCGAAGCCGTCCGTGCCGAGCGAGGTCCAGTCACCCGGGACCCAGCGGCTGATCTGGTCGGGCACAGCGCGCATCCAGTCGCTGACGGCAAGGACCGGACCGGTGCTGCTCATCAGGGCCTGCGTGACGAACGGGGTCTGCGGAGCCTCGTCCGGGTGGAGTAGGTGGTGCTCCTCGCAGGCCAGGGCGTCGCGGCGCAGCTCGTTCCAGCTGGTCGCCGACCACACGTCCACACCGACGCCCCAGTCGGCGCGCAGCAGCTCCTGGGCGGCGAGGGCCGCCGGCACCGTGATGCCACTCGCGAGGACCTGGGCCTGGGCCGCGACGCCTTCGGACTGCCGGAGCCGGTAAAGCCCGCGCAGAACGCCCTCGCGCAACGCGGGCAGGTCTGGCATGGCGGGCTGGGGGTAGGGCTCGTTGTAGACGGCCAGGTAGTAGAAGACGTCCTCTGGCGACTCGCCGTACATCCGCCGGAGGCCGTCCTCGACGATGAAGGCCACCTCGTAGGAGTAGGCCGGGTCGTATGCGACGACCGCGGGGTTGGTCGAGGCCAGCAGCAGTGAGTGGCCGTCCTGGTGTTGCAGGCCCTCGCCGTTCAGCGTCGTGCGACCGGCGGTGGCACCGAGCAGGAAACCGCGCCCGAGCTGGTCGGCCATCTGCCACATCTGGTCGCCGGTCCGCTGGAAGCCGAACATCGAGTAGAAGATGTAAACTGGGATCATCGGTTCGCCATGGGTGGCGTAGGACGTGCCCGCGGCGATAGTCGAGGCCATCGAGCCCGCCTCGGTGATCCCCTCGTGCAGGATCTGGCCGTTGACGGCCTCCTTGTAGGACAGCAGGAGTGCGCGGTCGACAGCCTCGTAGCGCTGGCCGAACGGCGAGTAGATCTTGGCGGTCGGAAACATCGCGTCCATGCCGAAGGTGCGGGCCTCGTCGGGGACCACGGGGACGAAGCGCGGGCCGATCCCCTTGTCCTTCAGCAGGTCCTTGAGCAGCCGGACGAAGGCCATCGTGGTGGCCACGGGCTGCTTGCCCGATCCGGCCTTGAGCTCGTCGTAGACCTCCGGCCCCGGCAGCGGCAGGGACTGCCTGCGGACGACCCGTTTGGGCAGCGACCCGCCCAGAGCCGCGCGCCGCTCGCGCATGTACTCGATCTCGGCGCTGTCGGGGCCTGGCTGGAAGTAGGGCGGCAGGCCGCTGTCCAGGGCCTTGTCGGAGATGTCGATGTAGAGCCGGTCGCGCAGCTCCTTGAGCTCGGCGTTGGTGAGCTTCTTCATCTGGTGCGTGGAGTTGCGGCCTTCGAAGTCCTTGCCGAGGGTCCAGCCCTTGATGGTGTGGGCCAAGATCACGGTCGGCTGGCCGACGTGGTCGACGGCGCTTTGGAACGCGGCGTGCACCTTGCGGTAGTCGTGCCCGCCGCGCGGCAGCCCCTGGATCTGCGCGTCTGTCAGGTGCTCGACCATCTTGCGCAGCCGTGGGTCGGTGCCGAAGAACTTCTCGCGGGTGTAGGCACCGCCCTCGACCGAGTACGTCTGGAACTGCCCGTCGGGTGTGGTGTTCATGGCGTTCACGAGCACGCCGTCGACGTCGCGGGCCAGCAGGTCGTCCCACTCACGTCCCCACACGACCTTGACCACGTTCCAGCCGGC
>JAYTHM010000059.1:0-2036 GCA_043732645.1 Frankiales bacterium | reverse complement strand
CCCCCCGATGGGCGTCCAGCCGGAGCAGCAGCCCAGCCAGCAGCCGCCGGAGCCCTCCGGCGGTGGGCACGCTGCCGAGGTCTCGGCCGGTGTCGGCGGCATGCTGGCCGGCGTCCTGGGCTCAAGCGCGTTCACGTCCTTCGCGCGATCGGCGGCCTCCGCTGCGGGGCGCGAGATCACCCGGTCGATCTTCGGGACCGCTCCGCGCAGGCGCGCCACCGCCCGCCGGCGGTAGCCCGCGGAGGAAATGAGCGGTAACCCAACTTCTGCGGTCGACGCGGTATGGGCACGCAGATGTGCGCTTCTCGGAACCGTGTGGAAACACGTGGGTCACCTGCAGGGAACCCGGGCTTCCTACCGTGATGAGTACGTTCACGGACACCCCGGAGGAACCACCATGGCCTATCCCGTGCCGGCTCAGCAGCTGCCGAGGCACCCGTCTGTCCGCCCGCAGGGCCGACCCGCCGCGCCGATGCTGCGCTCCGTTGCCGGCAACGGCCGCGACTTCACCAGCCGCGCCACCGACGCCGGCGTCAACCTGACAGGCCCGCTCACGTTCGGCCCTTTGGTCGTGGACCTCGCCGGCTACGTCGTCACGCTCGACGGTGAGGAGCTGGACCTGTCGCCGCGCCAGGTGGAGCTGCTCGCGATCTTTCTGGGTGCGCCCCACAAGGTGTGGAGCCGCGACCAGCTGCACTGGGTCTGCTGGGGTGACGCCACACCGTCCCGCCGGGTCGACGTGCAGCTCTGCCGGTTGCGTGCCAAGACCGGGATGGACCTGTTTCGCAACGTCCGCGACCGAGGTTGGGCCCTGCGCCCAGCAGCCTGAGGGTTGGAGCAGGAGCGACGCCGAGCGGGTGGGTCGGTCAACCCTCGTCGAAGACGAGGTCGACCGGGTGGTGCGGGATGAGGCTGATCGCCAGCGCGATCAGCACGGCGGCAACGGCCAGGGCCACGAAGACCGCGTGCGAGGCGTCGTACAGGCTGGTGCGGACGTAGTCCGCGACGCTGCCGGGGTGGGCGAGCGCGGCCGTGGTGCCGTCGACGCCGCCGGGGACCGCCTGGCGGACGTCCTGCGGTGCGCGGTCGTAGCGACCTGACAGGGTCGTGTTGGCCAGGGCACCGAAGACGGCTGCGCCAACCGCCGAGCCCATTGCGCGGGAGAACATGTTGGTGCCGGTGACGACGCCGCGACGCTCCCAGCCGACGACGGACTGAACTGCCACGACAGTGGGGCTGGAGCACAGGCCCATGCCGAGGCCAGTAACGAACATCCCGAGGGCCACCCAGCCGACGGAGACCCGCTCGGGCAGGGTGGCGGTCACCAGCGACCCGACGATCGCCAGGGCGATGCCGATGAGGGCGGTGTTGCGAAAGCCGATCCTCAGGTAGACGCGGCCGGACAGCCCCGCGGCGATCGGCCAGCCCATCGTGAGCGCGCCCAGGACGAGGCCCGCCTCGATTGCTCCCTTGCCCAGGACCCCCTGGACGTACGTCGGGACATAGCTGGACAGTCCGATGAGCAACGCGCCGACGCCGAGGGCGGTGAGGTTGCCCCCGACGAGGACCCGTCGTTGGAAGACCCACAGCGGCAGGACCGGCTCGACTGCGCCACGCTCGACCCGAAGGAAGGCGAGCAGCGAGAGCACCGCGCCGCCGAGGACGACGGCACTGGTCGCGGAGCGCCACGGCCAGGCGGTGCCGCCCTCGAGCAGCCCGAGGATCAGCAGGGAGCAGCCGGTCGTGAGCAGCGCCGCACCGCGGTAGTCGATGGTGTGCGTGCGGCGCTCGACCTGCTCGCTGAAGCGGCGGCGCAGCGTGAACAGGGCGACAGCGCCGAGGGGCAGGTTGATCAGGAAGATCCAGTTCCAGGAGACGTACTCACTGAACAGGCCGCCGGTGAGCGGCCCCAGGACGGAGGAGATCCCCCAGACCGAGGCGACGTAGCCCTGCACCCTGGCTCGCTCCTCCAACGTGTAGAGGTCACCGATGATCGTCAGGCCAATGGGCTGCACCGCGCCGGCGCCGACGCCCTG
>JAYTHM010000058.1:0-2036 GCA_043732645.1 Frankiales bacterium | reverse complement strand
TGAAGTATAACCACAAACCTACGTCCAGTCGTACCGAAGCAGCCCCGCCCCTCCAGAGCAGCCTTTGGGCACGTTCTTCTGGCCCCACCGTTGACTGTGACCAAAGGCCTGGGCGGCCGCACTGTGCGCCAGGCTGGGTCGTTCCGCCGACCTCGACAAGATCCCAGACAAGTGTGACTGCTTGGCGTCGGTCCCCGGCCCAAAGTCCACCGGGCGGAACCGCGCGCCGCGCTGTTGCGTCCCATGAACATGCGCTCGGTCATGATTGCTCTGCTCCTCGGTGTCTCCGCCTGTGGAGCACCCGCAGCGCCATCCAGACAGACCGTCACGGGATCGTCCTCACATACGCCGACTATCGGCTTTGGGACCTCCTCCATAAGCCCAGCAGCATCTGCCACAAGCCTTAGCTCATCCGTTGACCCTTCCTTGGCCAACAGAACCGGTACCGCCTCCAGTGGCCCCGGCACTCTGGTCGTTCCTGGCCCACCAGGACCATCTGCGAGCCCCTCTCGCGGCTCCGCTACCGCTACCGCTACCGACACCGACAGCGGCAGGACCCTCTTCCTGCACTCACGGCAGTTCCTGAAGGTCCACCTCAGCAACAGGACCTGGGACCCGCCAAACTCCTCAGCCCCAGGAGTTCTCCGGCGCCAGAGCTCAACCGGTGGTTACCCCACCTCAGCTCCCGTGGACGCCGTCTTCAAAGCGGCGGCATTCGGTTCCGCAGACATCACCGCCGCGTCCGACGCCGCGTGCTTCCACACCAGCCCACAGTGCATGATGCCGACCCGGCAGTGGACCGTGCACGTCGTCGTCCGCTGAGCCCTGCACCTCCGCCGCAGCACTGGGGATCGTGCTCGTCGCTACTCGTTACCCCCGTGATCTGTCGGCACCAGCAGGGTCACGGCCAAACGGAGGACCAGACCTGGCCCTCAGGCAGCCATGACTGGGTGAAGCTCGGCCAGCGTGATCGTCTCGATGTCCTCAAGCCGGATGACTCCTGGACGGCCGCCGTAGACGTACTGCGTCTGTCGCATGACCGCGACTACTGCAGGGGCACGTGCCCGCCTACCTGCGGGGGGGAAGTCGCAGTACGGAGAGAAAAGGCCTCCCGCGACTTAAGCCCAGATCTGCGAGCCACGCCGCAAGGGACCTGGGTACGTTCCCTGTGTGCTGGAGATCCGGCGCGCAGACGAAGTCCTGGAGGTGACCTCTGTGTGATCTTTGGCCTGGGGTGCGGTAGGAACTGGCCATGACCGCGCTGACCGTCTTTCGCGCGGAGCGCATTTACACAGGGTCAGGCACCGTCGTGGAGAACGGGTACGTCCTCGTCGACGGCGGGGTCATCGTCGCCGTCGAACGATCGGGCGTGGAGCCGCCCCTATCGGCGGAACTCGTCGCCCTTGGCGACATCACTTTGCTCCCTGGGCCATCGACGCTCACGTTCATCTCGCCTTCGACGCGACCGGGGAGGTCATCGCCCCTATGTTCGGGCTAGACGACGCCGCCCTGCTGGACCTCATGCACGCCAACGCTCAGCTGTACCTCGATGCGGGCGTGACGACCGTGCGCGACCTCGGTGACCGGCGGTTCGGCAGCCTCGTGCTCCGCGATCGGTACCGAAGCGACCCCGCGTCCGGCCCGGAGCTGGTGGTCTCCGGGCCGCCGCTGACCCGCAGGCAAGGCCACTGCTGGTTTCTAGGTGGTGAGGCCGACACGGTGGACGAACTGCGCGCCGCGGTCGCGGAGCGAGCGGCGCGAGGGTGCGACGTCGTGAAAGTGATGGCGACGGGTGGAGTCATCACTCCGGGGTTCCTGCCACACCAGTCGCAATACGGCCAGCGGAGCTGCGGGCGATCGTCGAGGCAGCCCACGAGCACGGGCTGCAGACCGCCGCCCACGCGCACGGGACAGAGGGCATCCGCGACAGTGTCGCTGCCGGCGTGCATTCGGTCGAGCACTGCACCTTCCTCGACGAGACGAGTGTCAGCCCTAATTGGGATGTGACCAGCCAGATGGTCAACGCCGGTACCTTC
>JAYTHM010000057.1:0-2036 GCA_043732645.1 Frankiales bacterium | reverse complement strand
GCGCTCGGGAGTGCGAGCAACCGCCGGTGACCACCCACCGTCACGACCAACTCGTCACCGCTGCGGGCAAGGTCGACCTCGGACAGCTGTGCAAGCGGCAGGGCGAGACAGAGCAGGAAGCCGTCGGCGTCGCGCTCGACCACCAGCAGCTCGGTCCCGTGGACGACCTCGGTCGGGTCGGCGTCGCCGTACAGGGCGTTGGCGAAGGCCAGGAGCGCGTCCGGCCCGACAGGTTCGGCGGCGGCGTAGGGGGAGAAAAGGACCGGGAGCGGAGCCACGTCGGCCTCGACGCGGGCGAGCTGGACGGCCTGGGCCGTGACCCAGCCGGTCACCCAGGGGTCCAGTGAACCGGCGGGCAGGACGCGGTTGGCGACAAGGCCGTCGACCCGGTAGCCGTACAGAGCCAGCGACGTGAGTGTCCGGCGCGCCTCGGCGACAACCACGGCCTCCGGGGTGAGGACGAGGCGGACCGAGGTGGTCGGTGCAGTCAGCAGGTCGCGTACGTCGGTCAGCTCGGCGTGCAGCCGGGTGACGGCCTCGAAGACCCCGTCCTCGGGCACCGTCGCGACCCGGGCGAGCAGCGGGCGCACCGCCTTTAGGGCGCGCCGCTGCGCGGGGAAGACCTTGTCGAAGTACCAGCGCAAGGCCTCGGGCAGGGCGAGCAGGCGAAGCGTCTCACCCGTCGGCGCGCAGTCGACCACCAACAGGTCATAGCGCCCCGACGTGGCCTGGCGGCGCAGCTCCAGCAGCGCAAGGACCTCCTCAGCACCGGGCAGGACGGTCAGCTCGTCGGCCTGCAGCGCATCGACACCGACCCGCTCAAGGACCCCCCTGAGGTAGTCCTGCACGTCCCGCCAGGAGCGTTCGAAGGCGCCCTGCGCGTCGACCTGCATGGCCATCAGACCGTCCTCGACGAGGCTCGGCTCCGGGCCGAGGGGCAGGTCGAACGCGTCGGCCAGCGAGTGCGCCGGGTCGGTCGACAGGACCAGGGTCTTCAGGCCCCGGGAGGCGGCGAGCACGGCAGTCGCGGCGGCTGTCGTGGTCTTGCCGACGCCACCCTTGCCGGTGAACAGCAGGACCCGCATTGGGGCAGGCTAGCCGAGCGACTCGACGCGCTTCTTGAGCTCCTTCAGCGCCGACTCGATGATCATCTTTTCGGCCTTGCGCTTCATCAGCCCGATCATCGGGATCTTGATGTCCATCGTGAGCAGGTAGGTGACCTTCGTGGCCGCCCCGTCGGCGCTGAGCTGGTAGGAGCCACGCTGGCTCTTCTGCACCTTGCTCGGCTCGGCGAGGGTCCAGGACACACCGTTGGCCTGCCAGTCGTAGACCAGTGTGTACTCGTCGCTGAGCCCGCTCTGGTTCATGCTGAAGGTCACCTTGGCCGGCCCGGCCGCGCCGGGATCGACGACGACGGCCTTCGAGATCCCGTTGGTCCACACCGGGTAGGTCTCGACGTCGCGGATCACCGCGAGGATGTCCGCCGGAGCGGCGTTGATGGTGATGCTCGAGCTCGCCTGGTCAGCCACGGTGCTGTCTCCTTCGTCTGACACGACCCTATCCGCAGTCCCGCACCGTCGAGCGTCAGCAGTCCAGCCGGTACGGCGAACCGGTGCCCCGGAAGTGGCCCACGTTGACGCACTCGGTACGCCCGATCCGCAGGCGGCTCTGCAGCGGCTGGTGCACGTGCCCGAACAGCACCAGCCGGGGCTGCGTGTCCCGGATCGCGTCAAGGGTCGCCTGGGAGCCGCGCTCGAACCGGCGGGCCTCCACGTCGTACAGCAGCTCCGGGACGTTCGGCGGGATGTGGCAGGCCAGCACGTCGACCGCGCCGACGGCGGCGACCTTGGCGGCGTAGTCCTCGTCGGAGATCTCGTGCGGCGTCCTCATCGGCGTCCGCAGACCACCACCCACGAAGCCCCACGTAAGGCCCCCGATCTCGGTCGTCTGGCCGTCGAGCACGGTGTGCGCGGGGCGGGCGAACTCGGGCCACAGCGCGGGCACGTCGACGTTGCCGTAGGTCAGGTAGGTCCGGT
>JAYTHM010000056.1:0-2037 GCA_043732645.1 Frankiales bacterium | reverse complement strand
GCTTCAAGCCGCTCAAGGCGCTGCGTCTGGAGGACATGCGGATCCCGGTGGCCTACGTCAAGACCTTCCAGGGCCCGGCGCACGGCATCGTCATGGAGCGTGAGTTTCTCAACAAGTACGGGCGTCCGCTGCTGGGCGCGACCATCAAGCCCAAGCTCGGTCTGTCGGCGCGCAACTACGGCCGCGTGGTCTACGAGGCCTGCAGGGGTGGGCTGGACTTCACCAAGGACGACGAGAACATCAACTCTCAGCCGTTCATGCGGTGGCGTGACCGCTTCCTGTTCGGCATGGAGGGCGTCAACAAGGCGATGGCCGAGACCGGAGAGGTCAAGGGCCACTACTTCAACGTCACGGCCGGGACGATGGAGGAGATGTACAACCGGGCGGAGTTTGCCAAGGAGATCGGCAGCGTCGTCGTCATGATCGACCTGACGGTCGGCTACACCGCGATCCAGTCGATGGCCAACTGGTCCCGCCAGAACGGCGTCCTGCTGCACCTGCACCGCGCCGGGCACGGCACGTACACCCGCCAAAAGACCCACGGCGTCAGCTTCCGGGTGATCGCCAAGTGGTGCCGCCTCATGGGCGTCGACCACGTGCACGCCGGCACCGTCGTCGGCAAGCTCGAGGGGGATCCCGCCACCACCCGGGGCTTCTACGACACGCTGCGCGAGGACAAGGTTTTGACGAATCCAGCGAACGGCATCTTCTTCGACCAGGACTGGGCGTCGATGCCGGGTGTCATGCCAGTTGCCTCTGGCGGCATCCACGCCGGGCAGATGCACCAGCTGCTGGACCTGTTCCAGGACGACGTCATCTTGCAGTTCGGTGGTGGCACCATCGGCCACCCACACGGCATCGCCGCGGGCGCCGAGGCTAACCGGGTGGCCCTGGAGTCCATGGTCAAGGCACGCAACGAGGGGAGGGACCTGCTGCGCGAAGGACCCGACCTGCTCCGCAAGGCGGCGAAGAACTGCCCCTCGCTCGACGCTGCCCTCACCGTCTGGGGCGACATCACCTTCGACTACACCAGCACCGACACCCCAGACTTCGTCCCGACCGCGACGCCCTCGTCCTGACCGTGACCTTCCCACCGACTGGAGCATTGCCATGAAGCTTCGACACGGCACTTTTTCATATCTGCCCGACCTCACCGACGACGACATCGCGGCGCAGGTCAAATACGCTCTCGACAAGGGTTGGCCCGTCTCGGTCGAGTACACCGACGACCCGCACCCGCGCAACATCTACTGGGAGATGTGGGGCCTGCCGATGTTCGACCTGGTCGAGCCCGACGGCGTGATCGCGCAGATCAACGAGTGCCGGTCGACGTTCCCACAGCACTACGTCCGGGTCCTGGCCTACGACGCGAGTCTGGGCAAGCAGACGACGGCCATGTCCTTCCTGGTCCAGAGGCCCGCGGACGAACCGGGATTCGTCCTCGAGCGCACCGAGGGCCCGGACCGCACGCAGCGCTATTCGGTGCGGTCCTACGCCACGGACCGGCCAGCCGGAGCCAGGTACGCGGACCAGTAGGTCATGAGTAGCTCACAGGGTTTCGGGCTCCCCCGGCCGTCGACCACCAATCCGGTGCCGCCCGAGGCGGAGCCGACCGAGCCGGTGCTCCTCGGGGACGACGCCGAACTCGACCTCTCTGCGGACGAGGCGGCAGCCAGGGTCGACAAGACCCTGGCTGCGCTCGACGCCGAGCTGGTCGGCCTGGCGTCGGTGAAGCGGCGCGTCCGGGAGATCGCGTCGTTGCTCCTGGTTGACCGGGCTCGGCAGCAATTCGGCCTCACCTCGTCGAAGCCGACGCTGCACATGAGCTTCAGCGGTGGGCCGGGCACCGGAAAGACCACTGTGGCCATGCGGATGGCGGCAATCTTGCACGCGCTCGGCTACATCCGGGCGCCGCGGGTGCATGTCGTGACCCGCGATGACCTGGTGGGCCAGTTCATCGGACATACGGCCCCAAAGACCAAGGAAGCACTCGCCCGGGCGGCAGGAGGGGTCCTGTTCATCGACGAGGCGTACTAC
>JAYTHM010000055.1:0-7059 GCA_043732645.1 Frankiales bacterium | reverse complement strand
TACGCCGGTCCTGCGCGCTCAGGCAGCGGTTGCGGCTGGACAGGGCGAGGCCGTCGGGCTCGCGCACCGTCGGGACGGCCACCACGCTGACCGGGACGTCGAGGTCGTCGACCATGCGCCGGATCGCAGCCAGCTGCTGCGCGTCCTTTTGACCGAACATCGCCACGTCGGGCTGCGTGAGGTGCATCAACTTCAGGACGACGGTGAGGACCCCGTCGAGGTGACCGGGCCGGGAGGCGCCCTCCAAGACGGTGCCCAGGCTGCCCGCGGAGACCCGGACTATTGGCTCGCTGGGGTAAACCACGTCCGGGGTCGGGGTGAAGACGACGTCAGCGCCCTCCGCCTCGCACAGGGCGAGGTCAGCCTCGAGCGTGCGGGGGTAGTGGTCGAGGTCCTCACCTGCGCCGAACTGCAGCGGGTTGAGGAAGATCGTGACGATGACGCTATCAGCGACCTGCCGGGCCTGCCGGACCAGCTCGGCATGGCCCCCGTGCAGGGCGCCCATCGTCATCACCACGGCGACGCGGCCACGCAGCGGCTTGCGGGCGGCCTGCAGCTGTTCGCGGGTGGACGCGACGACCATCCGGGACTCATGGCGACGGTCCTCGCTGGTCATGCGGGCACTCCCGTGCCGAGCGCGACGAGAAGGCCTTCCGCCTGCTCGGCCCGCAGCCGCCCCGACGCAAGAGCCCGGTCCGCCGTGAGGCGGGCCAGCGCGAGGTAGGCCGGGCGGACGTCGTCGGGCAGGACGCTCAGGTGGGCGGCGACGGTGCCGGCGTCACCCCGGCTCACAGGTCCCGTCAAGGCCGCGTCTCCGGACCGCAGGGCCCCGTCGAGGGCCGCGCCCAGCAGGGGGCCGAGGATCGCGGCGGGGTCCTCGGCGCCGGCCTGGCGGAGCAGGTCGGCGGCGCTGGCGACCAGCGTGACGAGGTGGTTGGCGCCGTGCGCCAGGGCCGCGTGCCACAGAGGGCGCAGCTGCTCGTCGACCCACACCGGCTCACCGCCCATCTCCACGACGAGGGCCTCGGCGATGGGTCGAAGCACCGCAGGGGCAGTAACGCCGAAGCTGGTGCCGGTCAGACGGGCCAGGTCGACCTCGTTGCCCGCGAAGGGCAGCACCGGGTGTAGCGCCAGCGGCAGGGTCCCGCGGGCGGGCTCGAGGACCGCCAGGCCGTGCCGGCCGCTGGGGTGGGCGACGAGCTGACCCGGCTGGAAGGCCCCGACGTCGGCCAGCCCCTTCACGAGGTCGGGCAGCGCGTCGTCCGGGACCGTCAGCAGCACGAGCGAGCAGGCACGCACGACCTCCTCGGAGGCAAGGACGGGCACGCCGGGCAGCAGGCTGGCGGCACGGGCCCTGGAGGCCGCGCTGACGGCACTGGCAGCCACCACGTCGTGGCCGGCGCGGAGCAGGGCCGCACCCAGCACGGCACCGACGCGTCCGGTGCCGACGACGCCGACCCGCAGGCGGGCAGCATCGGGACGCATGTGAGCGTTCATCAAGGGCCGTTCCAGTCCTTCAGAGGGGTACCGGACGTTATGATCAGAGCGTAACGCTGTGGCCTCCGCGCGCAATGGGGTGTGGTGCGCGTCACGGGCTCAGTTGCGGACGTCCGCGAGCAGCCGGGCGGCGGCGGCGGCGAACAGCTCCACCTCGGTCAGCGCGGACCAGGCTGCGCCACCCATGGCGGAGTCGAGGATCGTGGTGACCATGCCGCCGTGGATGACCTGCCCAGACGAGGTCGGGGAGCCGTACTTCGGCGTTGCCTCCCAGGTCAGCAACGAGCGCCCGTCCACGCGCTCGAGGACAGCCATCCCGAGGGTCTGACCGATGTGTACAGGTTCTGTCACAGGCGCGATGCTGCCACGCCTTCGATGGCGGGACGCGTGGCGGGCCGCGCTCTACGGCCCCGACGGCTTCTTCGTCCGCGAGAACCCCGCCGACCACTTTCGCACCAACGTCGCCGTCCCGCTCTTCGCCGAGGCCGTACGTCGGCTGGCTGACCTCGTCGACGAGGCGCTGGGCTTCCCCGACCCGTTCGACGTCGTCGACGTGGGCGCCGGCCGCGGAGAGCTGCTGCTTGCGCTCGGCGACGTGCCTGCCAGGTGGCGCCTCACCGGTGTGGACGTCGTCGAGGCAGACGTTCCCTTCGGATGGGCGTACGAGATCCCCGATGTGACAGGCCTTTTGGTTGCGAACGAGTGGCTGGACAGCGTGCCGGTCGACGTGCTGCAGGACGGCCGGCAGGTGCTCGTCGCGCCGGACGGGACCGAGGTATGCGGCCAACGGGTCGAGGACTCGTGGGCCACCCGGTGGTGGCCCGAGGGTGGGCGCGTCGAGGTGGGGCAACCCCGCGACGATGCGTGGGTGCAGGCCGTCTCGAGGGTCGCCCGGGGCGTGGCCGTGGCGATCGACTACGGGCACACGTTGGCGGACCGGCGGTCGACGCTGACCGGCTACCGGGACGGTCACCAGGTGCCTCCCGTCCCCGACGGGAGCTGCGACCTCACCGCCCACGTCGCCCTCGACGCCTGCGCGGCCGCCACCGGCGCCCACCTGCTCACGCAGCGTGAGGCCCTGCCAGCGCTGGGGATCTGCGCCGCGCTGCCCGCGACCACAGACCCGTCGTTCGCGATGGGGCTGCAGCGCGCCTCGCAGGCGCGGGAGCTGCTCGATCCTGACGGGCTGGGCAGGTTCGGCTGGCTGGTGCAGGCGGTCGGCGTCGACGCTGCTTGGATGCCATGGTGAACACCGAGCGCGTGACGGTCGCTGGGGTCGGCGCCGCTGCGGGCCCGTCGGACATCACCCTGGAGCTCGGCGCCCACCACCCCTCCACCCACGGGTCGCTTCGGCTCCGGCTCGAGCTCGACGGCACGACCGTGGCGGCCGCCGAGCCGATCGTCGGGGCCCTGCACCGCGGGGCGGAGAAGCTGTTCGAGGTGCGCGACTACCGGCAGGTGCTGGTGCTCGCCAACCGGCACGACTGGCTGGCGGCGTTCAACAACGAGGTCGGCGTCGCCCTGGCCGTCGAGCAGATGCTCGGCATGGAGGTGCCGCCCCGGGCGACCTGGCTGCGCACGCTGCTGGCCGAGGTGAACCGGGTCTTGTCGCACCTGATGTTCCTGGGCTACCTCGACCCGACCTTCGTGGCCCTGCGCGAGGTGCTGCAGGCGGTCCTTGAGGAGGCCACCGGTGGTCGCATCCACGTCGTCTACACCCGCGTCGGTGGGCTCCGCGAGGACGTCCCTGAGGGCTGGTCAGGGCGTTGCCGAGCAGCCGTCACGGCAGTTCGCGCCGGCCTGCCCTCACCGTCCCTGGGCGCCCTGTCCGGCCTCGGTGTGCTTACCATCCCCCACGCCCTCTCGTACGGCGTCTCGGGTCCCGTCGCCCGGGCCTGCGGCCTCGACCTGGACCTGCGCCGCGACGACCCGTACCTGGCCTACGGCTCCCTGGACGTGCCCATCGTCCTCGGCGCCGACGGCGACGCGGCAGCCCGCTTCCGCTGCCTGCTCGAGCAGGTTGCGGTCTCGCTCGACCTCGTCGACGCCTGCCTGTCCCGGCTGCCCTCGGGACCGGTAAACGTGAAGCTGCCCAAGACGGTACGGGCCCCGCAGGGGGCGACGTACTCCTGGACCGAGGCTCCCTCAGGAGTGGCCGGCTACTACCTGGTGTCCCGCGGCGCGTCGACGCCGTGGCGGCTGGCGATGCGGACCGCGTCGTTCAACAACGTGTCGGCGCTGCCCGCGGTGCTGCCCGGCCTGCAGGTGCGGGACCTGCCCGCCGTACTCGCCTCGTTCTTCTTCGTCGTCGGCGACATCGACAAGTAGCCAGCGCCCCCCCGATGGGGGGCGCTAGGCCCGCAGATAGGAGGTGAACTTCGCCCGCAACAAGGGCTCCTCGTCGCCGAGGTCCTTGCCCATCAGCTCACGGACGATCTCGACGGCATCGCTGATGGAGCCGGTGAGCCCACCGCCGGAGCCATCCTCGGTCGCGAAGGACGCCGAGCTGCGCAGGTGCTTCACGATGTCCCAGAAGAAGCCGAGGTCGTGGGCGGCCCGGGCCTTGTCGAAAGCCTGCTGCCGGAGGTCATCGGTGCTGAGGGAGTCCAGGTCGCTGGTCATGCGCGCAACCTAGTCCCCTCTGGGGAGGGCGTAACTTGTCCGGTCTGGGAGCTCAGGGGTCCGGCAGGACCGCTCGAGCAGCAGCGCGGCACCGGTCAGCAGCAGACAGGCGCCCGTGGACAGGGCGGCGACGAGGGCGTTGGAGGAGGCGATCCGCAGCCCCGAGTGCTGCAGGAACCAGACCAGCAGGCCCATGTAGAGGCCGGCCAGCAGGGCGCCGGCAACCGAGGAGGCCTTGGCCAGTACCAGCGCCCGGGCCACCTGGAGCGGGTGCATCGCGCGGCCGCGGGATCGCCCCGACACCTTGTCGCGGACCACCCGGGAAAGGCCGGCCTCGAAGATCGCGATGAGAAAGGCGGTGACCGGAGCCAGGTAGGGCAAGGACAGCAGGTCGCCGGTGCGCAGATTGATCGTGGCCCATCCAAGCATCCCGGTGAGCACGGCGAGCCCCAACAGGACGGGGATCCGGGTGGGGGTCACAGCTGCTCCCTGGCGAGCCAGACCGAGCCCCGGTCGACGGGTACGCCGGCAATGGGACCCACCCCGGGCAGGACCGCGGCGGGGTCGACGTCGAGCCAGGGCACCAGGACGAAGGCCCGCTCGGTGGCCCGGGGGTGCGGGAGCTCCAGCGCGGGATCGCTGCCGTCGGCCCAGACCACGTCGACGTCCAGCGTCCGCGGCCCCCAGCGCACCTGGCGCTCCCGGCCGGCGGCGGTCTCGGCCAGCACCGCCCGGCGCCAGGCCTCGGCGGCGTCCCACGCGCACAGGGCCACCACGTTGAGGTAGTCGTCCTGCTCGACGCCGCCCCACGGCGCCGTCTCCCACACCCGCGACACTGCGAGCGGCTCAAGGAGTGACAGGCCCAGGCGCAGATGGTCCAGCCGATCCCCCAGGTTGGAGCCCAGCGACAGCACCGAGTTCATCTCGGCATCCCCGCGAGGACAACGTCGTGGGCCAAGATCACGGTCGCTCCACCGTGACCGACACGTCGGCAAACGAGAACGGGATCGGCGCCGACGGCTTGTGCACCGTGACCCGGGCCGAGATCACGCGGGCGTCGTTGAGGCACACGGCTGCGAGCCGGTCGGCGAGGGTCTCGATCAGGTCCACCGGCTCGCCCTCGACGACGGCGACCAGGCGGGCGGCCAGCGTGCCGTAGTCCACCGTGACGGCCAGGTCGTCCGAGGCGGCGGCCAAGCGGGTGTCCACGGTCAGCACGGCGTCGATGAGGAAGTCCTGCCCCTGCTCCCTTTCTGCGGCAAGCACGCCGTGGAAACCACGGACCCGAAGGCCGGTCAGCGAGATCTGGTCACTCACCCCGACAGCCCTCCTAAGACGGGCGCCCCGTGGTGCACCCGCAGGCGCCAGCCCTCGGGCCGCAGCACGAACACGTTGGTCGCCACGACGGACGCGTTGGCGCTAACGTCGGCGGAGGTCAGGACGTTCTCCGTGCAGGTAACGATTGCGACACCATCTTGCAGGTCGACCTGCACGTCGGTGAGCAAGAACTGGATGTAGTCGGTGCCGGCCATCACTGCCGACCACGAGCGGAGCACTGCAGCCCGGCCGCGCAGCATCGGCCAGCCGGGGTGGACGCAGACCAGCTGGTCGGGCTCCACGACGTCCCAGACCGACTCCATGAGGTCGACGTCGCCGGTCTCGAACGCGGCGTAGAGCGCTGCGTTGGCCGCCTCGACGGCGAGCACGTCAGGCATGATCAGTCACCGGCAGGCTCCCGCAGTCGGGCCAGGACGCGCAGCGCGTCGCAGGTACCGGCCACGTCGTGCACCCGCACCCCCCATACGCCCTGCTCGGCGGCCAGCAGGCTCAGGGCGGTGGTGGCGGCGTCCCGCCCCAGCGGCGGACGGCCGTCGAGCAGCGTCCCGAGAAAGGCCTTGCGGGAGGACCCGAGCAGGACCGGGCCGAGCGCCTGCAACCGGGGCAAAGCCCGCAGCAGCGCCCAGTTGTGGTCGGCCTTCTTGGCGAAGCCGATACCCGGGTCGATGACGACCGAAGCGATGCCGGCTACCGCACAGGCCGCGAGCCGATCCGCCAGCTCGCCACAGACCTCGCCCACGACGTCGTCGTACACAGCTCGGGACTGCATGTCGCGGCTGTGACCCCGCCAGTGCATCACGACATACGGCGACCCGGTGGTCGCCACGGCAGCGAGCATCTGCGGGTCGGCCAGACCGCCGCTCACGTCGTTGACCAGCACGGCACCGGCGCGTACCGCAGCTACGGCGACCTCGGACCGCATCGTGTCGACCGAGCAGCGGACACCGACGGCGGTCAGGGCTTCGATGACAGGGACCACCCGGGCCGCCTCCGCGCTCTGGCAGACCCGGACCGCCCCCGGGCGGGTCGACTCACCACCGACGTCGACCACGTCGGCGCCGAGGCCGACAAGCCGCTGCCCGTAGGCGATCGCAGTTTCGACGGTGTCATGTTCGCCACCGTCGCTGAAGCTGTCAGGCGTGACGTTGAGCACCCCCAGGACGAGGGTCCGCGGCAGGACCGGGAGCAGCGTCAGCTGGCCGGGTCGGTGCCGGCCGCACGGCGCCGGGAGGTGCGCGGCTGACGGACCTTGAGCTCCTCAGGGACGGCCTCACGGTTGACCATGGCGGCCCGCGCGCGAGTCGGCTTGCGGGTGCTGACGGTCCGCGGCTTGCGGCCGCGAGCGAGCTCGTCGAGGTCGGCCGGGCCCATCACGGCCAGCTCGGCCGGGGTGAGGACGGGCGGGATGGTGGACAGCGGGCGGCGGCCGTTGCCGGTCGGGTGCTCACGGGCGGGACGCTTGGAGATGGAGGCAAAGACTTCCGCGACCTCCTCCTTGTTGAGGGTCTCCTTGTCGAGCAGTCGCAACACCATCTCGTCGAGGACGTCGCGGTACTCGACCAGGATCTCCCAGGCCTCGTGGTGGGCGTTCTCGACCAGGCT
>JAYTHM010000054.1:0-2045 GCA_043732645.1 Frankiales bacterium | reverse complement strand
AAGAGTCGGCACCTCCACCAGCTGGCACCGCTTCCCCACCGATGCGATTGACCCTTACCTCGACGCAGTGGGTCGTTGGCGGGTTGATCTGGCCGTTTGGGCGGCCCGATCGGCCACCGGGGTCGGGATGCCGCCGCCGCGGGGAGGGGCGGCCCCGAACTGGCTGGCCACGGTGTGGGCCGCACTCCCGCGGCGGGCGACTTCGTCAACGAGCTGCTCGGCAGCCTGACGAGCCGCCTTGGCCTGGGCGGCACGGCCCTGCGTCTCGCGGAGCTTGGCGGGCGTCTGAGCCAGCGCCGCGAGCTCAGACACCAGCTCCAGGAGCTGCCGCGTGCTGGCGTTGGTGACCAGGCCGCTGCGGAGCACGGTGCTGGCGGCGCCGCGGACTGCGCGACTCGTCCTGGTGGTAGGAACGATCCGCCGACGCAGGTCCCGGGCTGCTCTGTCGTAGCTGTGGGCGGCTGCCCGGAACCGGCGGCCGTGGGCGCCTTCAAACAGGCCGCTCACTCCGTTCAGGACATCGCTCGCGGCGGAAGCCGCTGCCCGCGCGGCATCGGTCGCCGCGTCCCGATCGGCCGCGGTCGCTTCCGGCTTGGGGTGGGCCGCTTCGTGGATCTGCTCCTGGGCGTCGCTGATCGCGTCGTGTACGGCTGCCCAAAGCCGTTGACGTTCGCCGTAGGACAGCTCCACCGGGGGCCCGCCGAAGCCGGAAGTGCGGCCAGCCCGCGCACGGCCGCTGTGATCCGGTGCCTCGCCCGCCGCATCGGCTGGCGCGCCCCAGCGAGCCTGAAGCTGCGGCAACGTCAAGGTCGGGTGCGAGCTTCCCACCCCCGAACCAGACCGACTGCTCCCGTCCGACTTCAGGTGGCAGCGCGACTGCATAGCCGGTGATCTCGCCGTCATTGACGGTGCTGTAGCGCTCGCGAACCAGCACCCCGGAGGCATGGAGCCGATCGGCGAACTCCTCCCAGTTCGTTGACCCGACCAGCGCGGCCCGGACCCGGCCTCGCAGAACCTCACGGTCTGGGCCGGCCGGCGCGGGCCGGCCGGTCCGGGTGCTGGCTCGAACCGCCTCCTCGTGCTTGCGCTGCTCGCCGCGGGTGGTCTCCCGGTCGGCGGTGCGGTCCGACTGCGAGGTCGGCGTCAGCGAGTACCGCCGCTCGACACACAGGCTGGCGGCTCTCGACTTGTAGAAGTCGTTGTGCGGAGACACTCGTCGTCCGTCCTGGCGGACGAGGGTGGCCACGACGTGGACGTGGTTGTCGGCGTGCCGAACTGCGACCCACCGGACCGCGTCGAGGTCTCCGCGCGCGGCAAGGCCGAGCTGGTCGACATACTCGGCCGCGATGTCTGCCCACTCCCGATCGGTCAGGACGCGGTCGGACGGGGCTGCACTGATCGCAAGGTGATACACCGGCTTCACGTCCTTGCCGACGCCGCCGGCGACCAGGGGCGCGTTTAGCAAGCTGGCCAGCCGCGTGATATTCGCTCGGCCATCGGGCAGACGCGCAGGCTCGAGGACGCGCCGGTAGTCATAGCCGGCGATGACCTGGGCATCGGAGTGGTCCGATTCCAGACCGCGATCACCCGCCTGGCCTTCGGTGAACAGGTAGACCAATAGCCGGCGAGCATCCGTGCCACGTCGGCACACCTTCCCGATCACCGTTCACCGACCGCCCGTCGTGAGGTGCGTTAGCCGAGGCGACGGGTCAGCTCTACGGTGACCTCATCGATCCTGTCCGCGGCCCGTGCACAGCCGCTGACCGCCGCCAGCAACCAGACCGGTGCCTCCCCGCCGCTGTTCAGGGCCGCGACGGCCTGGTTGACGTTCACCCCGTACCGGCGCAGGGCGGTCCTGGCCGCGAGCAGCTCGGCCAGGATCGCCCGGTCCGCCGATGACGCGGGCCCGACACCCGCACCCGCGGCGTTCAGGCCCGCCAACGCGACGAAGCCGGACGCCGTCAACCCCGCGAGCTGCGCCGCCGAGCGCACCGATGCGAGCTCAACGTCGTCGTACAAGACCTTCAACGCGTTCCGGCGACCGG
>JAYTHM010000053.1:0-7106 GCA_043732645.1 Frankiales bacterium | reverse complement strand
GCAGGATCGGATTGCGCACGGCGACCTTGATGACGTGCGTGCAGAAGCGGATCCGCTCGGTGACTGCCGCCATGCTCGCGACGGCCATGAAGGGCTCGACGAAGGGCGTGTCCTCGTTCCAGAGCCGGCTGCCGTCCTTGGTGTAGGGGTAGGCGTCCGACACCTGCTCGGACCAGAACAGGCTGTCGGCCACGGCGATCTGGTCATAGCCGCACTCCTCTGCGGTGCGAGCCAGGGCGGTGTACTCACGTGGGTCGGTCATCGCCACGGACATCGTGAACTGCAACGTGTTCTCCTTCTGCCGGGGGCGGACACTAATCGGCAACGCAGAAAGGCACCAGGTGAGACCCGGTTGTCCGGTTCTGCGGGCTGCTCACGGCCGGACGAGCCCTCGACCCGTGACCAGCGGCAGGTCGAGGGCTGTCACGAGCCCCGGCTTCGCCTGAACCACAGCAGGTACGGCGTTGACCAGCCGCATAGCCGTGGCCTTGAGGCCGGCCGTGTTGTGGTCACCGTCGCTGCCGAGCAACTGCAGGTCGAGGGTGTAAGTGGGCTCTCCGCTGACCACGACCCGGTAGCAGCCCTTGCCCGCCGGCTGTGGCCAGTCGGGACCGAGGGTGTCGTGCAGTCGGGTGACGTGCTCAAGCACGATCACGGCTCGCCCTGCGAGCATGCCCCGCACCTCGAAGCGCAGCGCTGCAACGGTTCCCTGCTCGATGGTGCCGCTGTCGACCTCGAAGGTCGCGGACGCGGGAAGGCGCTCGTACCACTCGACGACCTCGTCGAGGACGACGTCCAGTCCGGCGGCGATCTGGTGCACGACGCTGCCCCAGGCCATGCTGAGGATGCCCGGCTGCAGGAGCATCGGCACGTGGTCCATGGGGCGGCCGAAGCCCATCACGTCGAACAAGATCATGCCCTGGTCGTAGGTGTTGTAGTTGAGGACCTCAAGGCACCGGACCTCGTCGATGCGCTCGCTGATGCTGGTCAGCGACAGCGGCAGCCAGTCGTTGGCGAAGCCCGGGTCGATGCCGTTCACGAACAGCGACACACCACCTTGCTCCGCCGCCTTGCGGACACCCGCGGCCATCGGCTCGGCCGCCCCGCTTGGGTACTGCAGCAGGACCGGCCCGCTGGCTACGACGTTGATGCCGGCTCGCAGGAGCAGCTCAAGGTCGGCCAGCGCCTCGAAGAGCCGGTCGTCGGCCATCGCGGTGTTGACCACGCAGTCCGGGGCCAGCGCGAGGATGTCCTGAACGTCGTTCGTCGCGAACACGCCGAGGGTGCGACCGAGGCCGGCCAGCTCGCCGGCGTCCTTGCCGACCTTGTCGGGGTTCGAGACCCACACGCCCACCAGCTCGAGGTCCGGCCGCGCGTCGATGCCGGCGATCGCATGCCGTCCGACGTTGCCGGTCGACCAGGCCACGACCCTCATAGCTGCTCTTTCAGGTCGGGCAGCATCATGTCGAGGTTGGGCTGCTCGAGGCCGCCGTCGACCTCGAAGACCTTGCCGGTGACGTAGCCGCCGGCGGGGCTTGCAAGAAAGAGCACGGTGGCGGCGATCTCGTCGGGGTCGCCGATCCGGCGCAGCGGAGTCGCCTGCTCCATCCGGGTGCGCAGCCCCTCGTCCTCGACCACGATCTGCAGCGCGCTCGTCGCGATCGACCCGACCGCGATCGCGTTGACCCGGACCCTCGGGGACAGGTCCGCGGCGGTTAGCCGGGTCCAGTGCGCCAGGGCGGCCTTGGCGGTGCCGTAGGCGACGAAGCCGCGACCCGGCACCCGGCCCATGACAGAGGAGATGTTGACGACAGAGCCCCCGTGAACCAGCAGGTGCGGCAGGGCAGCACGGGTGAGGGCGTGAGCTGTCGAGACGTTGAAGTGGAACGCCTCCTCGAGAAATCGGGTGTTGGTCTTGCGGAACTCCTTGGGCATCGAGCCGCCGACGTTGTTGACGACCACGTCGAGCCGGCCGAACTCCTGGGCCGCGCGGTCCGCCAGGGCTGCGACCGAGTCCAGGTCCATCGCGTCGGCAGGTACGACGAGAGCTCGTCGGCCGAGGTCTGCGACCTGCTTGGCAACATCCTGAAGCTGGGTCTGTGTACGAGCGGACAGGACCACGTCGGCTCCGGCCTCGGCAAGAGCCAGCGCACTGGCCGCGCCGATCCCGCGGCCGGCACCGGTGACGACAGCGACCTTGCCGTCGAGGCGGAACTTCTCGAGCACCACGGAGGACTCCTCTGGCGTTGGGGTGGCGTGGACGCTAGCGCAGCTTCTGCAACACGTTCTAGTCTTCTCGGCGTGGCCCGCCCGCGCACTGCCGCCCCCATCCTGGCTCGCGATGTCCCGTCCTGGGACGACGAGGCGGATGTCCTCGTGGTGGGCTACGGCTGCGCCGGGGCCAGCGCCTCCTGGGAAGCGGCAGTCGCCGCGGCTGACGTGCTGGTGCTCGAACGGGCGAGCGGAGCCGGCGGGACGAGCGCTTTGTCCGGTGGCGAGCTCTACCTCGGCGGCGGCACGACGGTGCAGAAGGCCTGCGGCTTCGAGGACACCCCGGAGGCGATGGCAGCCTTCCTGCGGACCGCTCTCGGTCCCGGCGTCGACGAGGACAAGCTCACCGCCTACGTCGAGGGCAGCGTCGAGCACTTCACCTGGCTCGCCGACCGTGGCGTCCCCTTTCAGCCGAGCCTGTACGACGAACCGTCGTGGATGCCGCCGACCGACGACGGCCTGATGTGGCTGGGCGAGCGCAGCTGGCCGTTCAGCGAGCTGGCCACGCCCGCTCCCCGTGGCCACCGGCCGGCAACCGGTCACTTCGGCGGTTGGCTGCTGATGGACAAGCTCGCCGCAGCGGCGCGAGAGGCCGGGGCGCGCGAGGCCTTCGACGTCTACGTCGAACGGCTCGTCGTCGAAGACGACAAGGGTCGGAGTGTCGAAGACGACAAGGGTCGGAGTGTCGAAGGCGGCCGGGTCGTCGGGGTGGTCGCCAGCCAGTACGGCGAGCAGCGCGCCTACCGCGCCCGCCGGGGCGTCGTCCTGACGACCGGCGGGTTCGTCGACGACGAGGTGATGCTCGCCCAGCACGCACCCCGGCTGCTCGGCATGGACAAGATCTCCTGCGGCGGGGAGGACGGCAGCGGGATCCGGATGGCGCAGGCCCTCGGAGCAGCGGTGAAGCACATGGGCGCCGGCCAGGTCGGCTTTCACGCCGTACCTGCCTTCATGGCGCGGGGGATCGTCGTGAACGCCCGCGGGCAGAGGTTCGTCAACGAGGACACCTACCCAGGCCGGATCGGGCAGGCAGCGCTGTTCGGGCAGGGCATGGGCTGCTGGGTCGTCCTCGACGAGCGGGGCTACGAGCAGGTCCCACCCGAGCAGCGCTGGGGCGTGCTGCCGCACGAGACGGCCGACACCCTCGCCGAGCTCGAGCAGCTGACGGGGCTGCCGCCGGGGGCGCTGCAGGCGACGGTCGCGCTCTACAACGAGCACGCTGCCCGCGGCGAGGACCCGGTGTGTCACAAGGACCCGCGTTGGCTACGGCCGCTCGAGCCCCCGTTCGCGGCGATCGACCCCACGCGGTCCTTTCGCGGCCCGAACGACCCTGCCGTGGGATCGGGGGCGGCGGTCTTCACCCTCGGGGGGCTCGACACCGACGTGACCGGCCAGGTTCTGCACGTCGACGGCACACCGATCACCGGGTTGTTCGCCGCCGGTCGCTCGACCAGCGGACTCGCCTCCTGGGGCTACATCAGTGGTACGTCGCTGGGGGACGGCACGTTCTTCGGGCGGCTGGCCGGACAAGCTGCCGCAGGAATGTCCCGGTGAGTGGGACCCTGGTCGCGCGCGGCCCTGCAAAGGTCCGTAGCGTCGTCGTCATCAACAACGAGGAGAGCTCATGACGAACAAGGTGCTCGAGGCGGTCCAGGACCTGCTGCCGCGAATCGCGGCCCGGGCGGAGCAGACCGAGCGCGACCGGCGCATCCCCGACGAGAGCATCGCCGAGCTCAAGGAGGCGGGCGTCTTCTCGATGCTGCAGCCCAAGCGTTGGGGTGGCCTCGAGGCGGACCCGGTCGACTTCTACGAGGTCATCCGGACCATCGCCGGGGCGTGCGGGTCGACCGGCTGGGTCTCGTCCATCGTCGGCGTCCACCCGTGGCAGCTGGCGTTGTTCCCCGACGCTGCCCAGCGCGAGGTCTGGGGTGAGGACAGCACCACACTGGTGTCATCCTCCTACGCCCCGACCGGCCGGTTGACGCCCGTCGAGGGCGGTTACGAGTGCACCGGACGGTGGAGCTTCTCCTCGGGATCTGACCACTGCAGGTGGGTGTTGCTCGGCGCGATCGTCATGGGTCCGGAGGGCAAGCCGGTCGACTTCCTCACCATCCTCGTCCCTCGCAGCGACTACCAGATCGACGACGTATGGGACGTCGTCGGCCTGAAGGGCACCGGATCGAACGACATCGTCATCGACAAGGTCTTCGTTCCGGCGCACCGCACCCTGTCCTTCAACGACGTCAGTGCCTTGCGCTGCCCCGGCCACGCCGAGAACACCGCGCCCCTCTACAAGCTGCCCTTCGGGACCGTGTTCAGCTACACCATCACCACCCCCATCATCGGCATCGCCACCGGGGCCTACGACGCCCACGTCGAGCGGATGCGCGAGCGGGTCCGCATTTCCTACGGAGGCCAGAAGGTCGCTGGCGACGCGTTCGCGCACGTCCGGGTCGCCCGAGCCGCCTCCGACATCGACGCCGCCTGGCTCCAGCTCGAGCGCAACCTCGCCGAGGAGATGAAGTACGTCTCGGCCGGCGAGGAGATCCCGATGGAGCTGCGCTTGCGCGCTCGCCGTGACCAGGTCCGCGGGACCGAGCGCTCCGTCGAGGCGATCGGCCTGCTGTTTAAGAACTCCGGAGGCCACTCGCTCAAGAACGGCAACCCCATCGAGCGGGCCTGGCGGGACGGCAACGCCGGCTCCGTCCATGCCGCCAACGACGTCGAGCGCTGGCTTGCGATGTACGGCAAGGGCGCCTTCGGACTTCCGATCGAGGATGCGATGGTCTAGCGATGGCCTCAGTCCACTCTCTTGGCTACCTGGTCGTCGAAACCTGCGAGCTCGACCGTTGGCGAGAGCTCGCTGTCGATGTCCTCGGCCTGGGGGTGGGCAGTGGCCCTGGTGGCCCTGGTGGCGCTGGCGCGTCCAGCGACGACGCGCTCTACCTGCGGATGGACGACCGGCCGGCTCGGGTCGTCGTCCGGCCCGGGGCGGTCGAGCGCCTGGTCACCGTCGGTTGGGAGGTGCGTGACCGGGAGACGTGGCGGACTGTCGTCCGGCAGCTTGAGGACGCCGGCGCCCCCGTCAAGCATGCGAGCGCTGCTGAGGCCGACGAGCGGCGGGTGCAGGAGCTGGTCTTCACCGAGGACCCGAGCGGTACACAGCTCGAGGTCTTCCACGGTCCTGCGCTCGTGCACAGCAAGCTGCTGACCACGCACGGCGCGAGGTTCGTCACCGGCGGGCAGGGGCTCGGTCACGTCGTCCTGCCGACCACCAACGCCGAAGCGGCGTACGAGTTCTACACGCAGGTCTTGGGGTTTCGCAGCCGTGGGGCGTTCCGGCTGCCACCGGGGCTGCCCGGTGCCCCGCCGGACGGCCGCAGCTTCGTGCGCTTCCTGTCGTGCAACGAGCGTCACCACGCCCTGGCACTGGCACCGTGGCCGCAGGACAACGGCATCATCCACTTCATGCTCGAGGTCACCGAGCTCGACGACGTGGGGATGGCTCTCGACCGGTTGTACAAGCGGGCGTTCCCCCTGTCTTCGACTCTTGGCCGGCACAGCAACGACGAGATGGTGAGCTTCTACGTCGCCACGCCGAGTGGTTTCGACATCGAGCTCGGCTGCTTCGGCCGGCGCGTCAAGGAGGACGGCTACACCGCCGAGGACATCACCCGCGACTCGACCTGGGGACACCGCTGGGGAGGCGGTAGGGGAGCATGACCGTCATGGAACCCGCCGCGGACCACGTCGTAGAGCCGACCGAGATGCGTCGTGTCCTCGGTGCCTTTGCGAGCGGGATCACGATCGTCACCGGCACGTCGCAGGGACTGCCCGTCGGGTTCGCGTGCCAGTCGTTCACGTCGGTCTCGCTCGAACCTCCGCTCGTGCTGTTCTGCCCCGCGCGAACCTCCAAGACCTGGCCGCTCCTGCAAGCTGCCGGCGCGTTCAGCGTCAACGTGCTCGCGGAGGATCAACTCGAGCTGTGCAAGGCCTTCGCGGTCAGCGGCGGCAACAAGTTCGCCGGTCTGGCCTGGCACGAGACCCCCTGGGGCCCGTCGCTGGACGGTGTCCTCGCTACGGTGCACTGCACGATCGAGCAGGTGCACGAGGCGGGGGACCACGACGTCGTGGTCGGCCGGGTGCGGCGGCTGGTCATGCACCGCGAGGTCGGGCCGCTGTTGTTCTTCCGCGGCCAGTTTGGGCCGACGTGGATCTGACCGGAGGCAACCCGTGGGGCTGACGGCGATCGAGCGCGAACGCGCCGCAGAGATGCTGCGCGTGGCCGAGGCGACCGGCGTCGCCGTGCCCCCACTGGTGGAGTCCTTCGCGGGGTTGGACGTCGTCGACTCCTACGAGATCGCGCTGATCAACATCGGGCGACGCCTGGCCGGGGGAGCCACCGTCTACGGCCACAAGGTCGGGCTGTCGTCGAAGGCCATGCAGGAGATGATGGGCGTCGACGAGCCCGACTATGGCCACCTGCTGTCCGACATGGTCTTCGCCGAGGACGCACCGATCCCCACTGGGTCCTTCCTGCTCCCTCGGGTCGAGGTCGAAGTCGGCTTCGTGCTCGGTGACGACCTCCCCGGTGAGGGCTGCACCATCGAGGACGTTCTGCGCTGCACCGCTTTCGTGGCTCCCGCGATCGAGCTCATCGACAGCCGGATCGCTGACTGGCGGATCGGTCTGTACGACACGATCGCCGACAACGCGTCCTCCTGCGGGGTCATCCTCGGCAGGCAGCGGGTCAAACCGGACGAGCTCGACCTGCGCGCCATCGAGGCGACCCTGTCCATCAACGGTACCCAGGTCGCTGCCGGGTGCTCCAATGC
>JAYTHM010000052.1:0-2058 GCA_043732645.1 Frankiales bacterium | reverse complement strand
TGTCGGCGGTCCCGAGCTCGGACTTCATGAGCACGTCGGCGACATAGATGCCGGCCGGGCCGGCGCCCACGATGGCGATGCGCACCGGTCGTCCGTTCACCACGTCGTACTCCTCGACCTCAGGGGCAACCGGCGACTGCCCACCTCCAGGGTGCAACACAGCTGTGTCCAAGGGCGATTCCCAGCCAACTCCTGTGAGCCAGGTCACCCCGCAACCCGCCACCAGGCTCGGCTCGGCGGACATGACAGCCTTGGTCGCGACCGCTCACGGACGGTCCGGCCGTGCTGCCCGATCCACAGGCCTGCATCATCCACAAGCACCCCGGTCAGCCTCCTCAGCTGGGTTCCTGGGGCTGGTAGACCTGACGACATGACCGTGACCCGCACTTTCGACACCCACCGGTCGCGTGTCTACGCTGCCGAGGACGCCTGGGCAATGCGGCTCGACGCGGCCCGGCAGGGGGCGGCCTTCGCCCAGGTCGCCGGGTCATCAGTGGTGCTCCCGGCCGAGGTCCGCTTCGGTGACCTCACCGCCGCGCAGGCCTACGCCACGCACCACCTGGCCTCGTGGGACGTGCCCCCCGTCCGGCTGCGGCGACGACGCGGGCTGACCAAGGCGCACTGGGAGCCCCCCGGCACGATTGCCCTTCCGCTGCCCGAGCGGGGGACACCCTGGGCGCTGCGTGAGAGCGTCCTGCTGCACGAGCTCGCCCATCACCTGAGCTTCCACCTCGATGGTGGCGCCGACCACGGGCCCGGCTTCCGGGCCCGGATGCTGGAGCTGGTCACGTTCGCCTTGGGGCCCGAGGCTGCCCTGGCCCTGCGGGTCGACTACGCCGAAGCAGGGGTGCCGTCTTGAGCGAGCGCGTGCTGGACAAGATCAGCAAGCTGCTGGCGCAGGCCGAAGGCACCGACAACGAGCACGAGGCCGACGCCTTCGTCACCCGCGCGCAGGAGCTCGCCACGACGTATGCCGTCGACCTCGAGCTGGCCCGCGCCCGGCAGGCCAACCGGCGGCTACGCGCCGCCGAGGAGACCTTCGAGCAGCGCAAGCTGGTGATCGGTGAGCGGGCCAAGCGCGGCAACCGGCAGCTGGTGGTGCTCTACCTCGTGGTTGCCCAGTCCAACGACGTGCTGGTCAACGTCGCGGGCGACTCAACCTTCGTCCTGGGCTTCGGCTACCCCGCTGACCTCGATGTCGTGGAGCAGCTCTGGGCCTCGCTGGCAACGCAGATGGCGTCGGCGGCCGCCCGCCGGCTGCGCGCCGGAGAGCACCGGGAAGCCGGTGTCGCGGCCGTCTCGTGGCGGTTGTCGTTCTACGAGGGCTGGATGCACGCCGTGCAGAAACGGCTGACCGAGGCCAGGGCGCGTGCCCTGCAGGCCCACGCCGACCACGAGGGGCCCGCGTCCACCTCGGGGGCCGTCGTGCTGCGCGAGAAGGCCGAGCGGGTGCGCGCGTTCCACGACCGGGCCTCGCAGGCTCGCGGGTCTTGGCGGGGCGGGCGTGGCGACCGTCAGGTCTCTGGTTCGGCCTGGCAGGCCGGCGAGCGGGACGGACGGGTCGCCCGACTCGGGGAGCCCGAGCTGCGGGACCGCCGCGCCCTGGGCTGACCAGGTTCGCCACAGACAAGGCAGACTGGCACCTACTGACCGTCTTACCACCCCCCTGAGGTGACCCGTGCCCCGTTCCCTGCGCTCCGACTCCGGGCTCACCAAGCTCGCCGTTGTCTTCGGGCTCGGTGGCCTCGTGGTCGTCGCAGGCACCGGCGCCGTGCTGCTGGGCGGCTCGGGTGGCTCCGTGGCCACGGGCGGGTCGGACGGCCCCACCCCGTCCGCCGCACCGGTGGTGGCGACCGTGGCGGGCAGCACCGGCTCGACGGTTCCCTGGCAAAGGCCGCTGTCGTTCTCGGTCACCGACGGGACCCTCACCTCCGTGCAGGTCGCCGACGCGGACGGGACGGCCCTGCCCGGGACGCTCACGCCGACCACCTGGACGTCGACCGGCACGCTCATCCCCGGACACACGTACGCGCTGCACGCGAACGTCACGAACTCTGC
>JAYTHM010000051.1:0-2058 GCA_043732645.1 Frankiales bacterium | reverse complement strand
GCGACCTCACGCTCGAAACGACTCGGGAGAAGCAGTACCGACCCAGTAAGCACCTCGCGACGTTCGCGCAGCTCCGCGACCCGCGGTGCATCGGGCCGGGCTGCTCCCACCCCGCCGGGCTGTGCGACCTCGAGCACTGGCTGCTGTTCCCCGAAGGACCCACCGGCGCCTTCAACCTGGCCCCCGCCAGCAGACGCTGCCACAACGCCAAGACCTACGGCGGCTGGACCTTCACCCCCACCCCGACGGCAGCCTCACCTGGACCAGCCCGATCGGCATTGACGTCCGCCGGCCCAGCCGGCAAGAAGCCATCGACCTCGACGAGCTCATCCCCCGCCAGCAGTGGCAGATCCCCTTCAACCAGCAACTCCCCCAGACCCGCAAGGGGCCCAGCCTCATCAGCTGGCTCACCTGGTAACCAGCAGTCGCAGGCAAGAGTGAGGCGCTGGCGGAGCCGCGGACCGAGCGCCTCAGCCCGAGACCGGCGCAGACGGCCTGGCTAACCATCGGGCTGGTCGCCGCGGCCGGTGCGGCTGCAGTCATCGCGATCGCGACTGCCTGGCACCTGAGCAAACGCACCCCGTCCTGAACGACAGCCCCGCTACGGTGCTGCCATGGAGCTCACGCCGGAGCAGGGACGCGTCCTCGGCTGCCTCGTCGAAAAGCAGCTGACGACCCCGCAGCAGTACCCCCTCACCGACAACGCCCTGATCATCGCCTGCAACCAGAGCACAAGCAGGGACCCCGTCGTGGAGTACGACGTGACGACGGTCCGCGTCGCCGTCCGGTCGCTGCGGGAGGTGGGGCTGCTGCGGACCGTCCACCGGTCCGGCGAGCGCAGCGACAAGCACCAGCACCAGCTCGACACCACCCTCGGCCTGAGCCCCGAGCAGGTCGCGGTCCTGGCCGTGCTGGTGCTCCGCGGCCCCCAGACACCCGCTGAGCTCCGGACCCGCGCCGAGCGGATGCACCCCTTCGACAGCACCGAACAGCTCGAGGACGTCCTCCTCACCCTCGCCAACCGCGATGAGCCGCTCGTGGCCCGGCTGGAGCGCCAGCCCGGGCGCAAGGAGTTCCGTTACGCTCAGCTGCTCGCTGAGCAGATCACGGGCGCAGCACCGACCGTCCCGGTCGCCGCCTCCACCGCGACGCAGACGGCCACCGCCAGGCCATCAGCGGGCCCGACCCTGTCGGAGCTGGCCGTCGAGGTCGCCGCTCTGAGGGCCGAGGTGGCCGAGCTCAAGGCCGTCCTCGGCAAAGACGCCAGCCAGGCCGACTCCGACGTCAGGGACGTCAGGGACGTCAGGGACGTCAGCCTTCACTGATCCCGAGCTGCTCCAAGACGAGCTGGCGTACGACGGAGGCGTCCGCCTGGCCTCGCGTGGCCTTCATGACCCGCCCGACGAGGGCGCCGGCAACCGCGACCTTGCCGGAGCGGACCTTCTCAGCGGCGTCCGGGTCGGCGTCGATCGCCTCCGCCACAGCGGCGGTCAGGGCGGAGACGTCCGAGACGACGGCCAGTCCACGGGCGGCGACGACGTCGTCGGGTGAGCCCTCCCCCGCCAGCACGCCGTCGACGACCTGCCGAGCGAGGCCGGCGTTGAGGGTGCCGGCCGCGACGAGGGCCGCAACCCGGGCGACCTGCTCCGCCGTGATCGGCAGGTCGGCGGCGTCGACGCCGGCCGTGTTGGCCGACTGCGCGAGGTGGCCGAGCCACCAGTTGCGAGCCTCGGCTGCGGGCGCACCGGCAGCGACGGTCGCGAGCACGACGTCGAGGACGCCAGCGTTGACCATGGCCTCGCTGTCGGCCACGGACAGCCCGAGCTCCTCGACGAGCTGACGTCGTCGTACCGAGGGGGCCTCGGGGAGGGCGGCCTTCAGGGACGCGACCCACGCCGGGTCGGGCGCGATCGGGACGAGATCGGGCTCGGGGAAATAGCGGTAGTCGGTCGCCTCCTCCTTAGAGCGGCCCGACGTCGACATGCCGGTGTCCTCGTGGAAGTGCCGGGTCTCCTGGACGATCCGCTCGCCGGCGCGCAGCCGAAAGGCCTGCCGCTC
>JAYTHM010000050.1:0-2060 GCA_043732645.1 Frankiales bacterium | reverse complement strand
GCGTGGACGATGTCCAGGCAGCGCTCCAGCTCCCAGGCCGTGCGGACGAAGGGGATCATCAGCCGGAGGTTAGGGGTCTGCGCGGCGACGGCGCCGAGGACGTCGAGCTCGAGCCGGAACAGGTCGGGGTCCCTCACATGGCGGTAGCACCCGCGGTACCCAATCATTGGGCTCTCCTCGTGCGGCTCGAACTGCTCACCGCCCTCAAGTCCCCGGAACTCGTTCGTGCGGAAGTCGATGCTCCGGTAGACGACGGGGCGCGGCATGAAGGCACGCGTGATGCGCAGCAGTGACGCCGTCATCGCCTGCACGAACTGCTGGTGTTGACCGCGCTGCAGCAGCAGTCGAGGGTGCACGCCGTTGAGCGCGTCCGCCACCATGAACTCAGCGCGCAGCAGCCCGACGCCATCGACGTCGAGAGCAGCGACCTGCTCGGCGTGCTCGGCAACGGCGAGGTTGACGTACAGCTTCGTGGCGAGCGCCTCGGTCGGGTGGCTGACGCCGACGCTCACGGGTGCCGACTCCGCCGCCTTCGCCACCTTGCCCTCCAGGACGACTCCCGCGCGTCCGTCCACCGTCACCAGCTCACCGTCGCGCAGAGCAGCCGTCGCGGTGCGGGTACCGACGACACAAGGGACGCCGAGCTCGCGCGAGATGATCGCGGCGTGACAGGTGATACCGCCGCCGTCGGTGATCAGGGCCGCCGCGCGTCGCATCGCCGGGACCCAATCCGGACTGGTCATCGGCGCGACCAGTACCTCGCCGGTCTGCAGCTGCGAGCCCTCCCTGGGGGACAGCAGCACCCGCACCCGCCCGGAGGCCCGGCCGGTGGACGCCGACAGGCCACGTACCAAGACCTTGCCCTCCGACGGACCGCTGGCGGTCTGCGACAGGGTCGTGATCGGGCGGGACTGCACCAACCAGGTCGTGCCTGCGGCGCGGGCCCACTCGACGTCCTGCGGTTGGCCGTAGTGCAGCTCGACGGCGATGCCCAGCCGGGCGATCTCCAGGATCTGCTCGTCGGTGAGTACCCGCACCGAGCCTTCCTCGGCCGTGAGGGCAACGGTCTCGTCCGAGCCGTCGGCCCCGCCCACGATCTTGGAGGACTGGTGCCCGACCCGAACGCTGGCGACCCGCAGCGGCTCCTTGGGAACAAGGTAGGTGTCGGGCTCGACCATGCCGCTGACGGTCGCCTCACCGAGGCCGAACACGGCCTCGATGACCAGCCGCCCCCTGTCGCCGTTCGAGGGGTCGGCGGTGAACATGATCCCCGAGCGCTCAGACGGGATCATCTGCTGGACGACGACAGCGAGGGTTGGTTCTTCGGTGAGTTTCGTCGCGGCGCGGTAGGACATCACCCGCTTGCCGTACAGCGACGCCCAGCACTCGACGATCCGGGCGAGCAGGTCCACCTCGCCGCTGACGTTCGTGAAGGTCGCGTTCATCCCCGCAAACGAGGTGTCACCGCCGTCCTCGCTGGTTCCTGAAGACCGCACCGCCACCCGTACCTCGTCCCCAAGGAGCCGGTAGGCCTCGGTGATCGCCTGTGCAACCGTTGGGGGGACGCGGTGGACCGCACGAGCGAGCAGGCCATCTCGGAGGCCGACGTGAGCGCGTCATCATCATCGGGGTCCAGGCCGACCAGCATCGCCTGCAGCTTCTCGCGAGCCCCCGAGGCCTCGATCGCGGCGAGGTAGGCCTCGCTGGTCACGACGAAGCCCGGCGGCACCGGCAGCCCGGCGGCTGTCAGCTCCCCAAGGTTGGCGCCGCTACCACCAGCCAGGCCGGCGTCGGCAACGCCCAGGTCTTGCAACCACGCGGTCGCACGCATCATGGACCTCCTGCGTAGGAGTGAGACTCCACTGTCAGCATGGGGCCACCTGGCGAGCCAGGGTCAAAGGTCACAACTTAACGTCCGTCGGCAGCGAGACCAGCAGCCAGATCATTCGGCCAACTCGAGGTGACTTTCGCCACTACCGCGCCTGCACCAGCGGCATGGGGGCTCAGACACCACGAAGGGAGGGGTGTGACCATTACCGTGGCTGCTGTTGCCGAAGGTC
>JAYTHM010000049.1:0-7116 GCA_043732645.1 Frankiales bacterium | reverse complement strand
CTTCACCACCAAGCAGCTGCACGACCTACTCCACAAGGAGCCGGCGAAGATCAAGGTCGACAGCGTCAACATGACCTACGAAGGGCTCATCCCGCGGATCCAGAAGTCCGTGCTCGCCAGGGACATCGACGCGCTGCGGCCACACGTCCGGGCCTTCATGGAGCGGGCCGTGACCTTCACGACGTGTCCCGAGTGCGCGGGCACGCGGCTCGCCGAAACCGCGCGCTCCTCGCGGATCGACGGCGTCAACATCGGCGACGCCTGCGCGATGCAGATCAGCGAGTTGGCGACCTGTGTCAAAGGCCTCGACGAGCCGACGGTGGCACCACTGCTGGCGAAGCTGCTACGCGCCCTCGAGTCGTTCGTGGAGATCGGCCTGGGCTACCTCAGCCTCGAACGGCCCTCGGACACCCTGTCCGGTGGGGAAGCCCAGCGAGTCAGGATGATCCGCCAGCTCAGCTCCTCGCTCACCGTTCGTGACCTACGTCTTCGACGAGCCCACGAACGGCCTCCACCCTCATGACATCGCGCGCATGAACGGTCTTCAGCTCCGCCTGCGGGACAGGGGGAACACTGGCCTCGTCGTCGAGCACAAGCCTGAGACCATCACGATCGCCGACCACGTCATCGACCTGGGCCCCGGAGCCGGTACGGCGGGTGGGGCCGTCTGCTTGGAGGGCACCGTCGAACGGCTGCGAACGAGCGGCACGACCACCGGCCACCACGTCGACGACCGGGCCGCTCTCAAGCCGTCCGTGCGCACCCCGACGGGTGCACTGGAGATCCGCGCAGCCTCGACACACAACCTGCGGGACGTCGACATCGACGTCCCGATGGGGGGGCTGGTGGTGGTCACCGAGGTCGCGGGCTCGGGCAAGAGCTCGTTGATCAGCGGCTCGATCTCGGGCCGGGACGGGGTGGCGGCCGTCGACCAGAGAGCGATCCGCGGCTCACGTAGGAGCAACCCGGCGACGTACACGGGGCTTCTCGACACGGTGAGGAAGGCCTTCGCGAAGGCGACGGGGGCGAAGGCTGCGCTGTTCAGCGCCAACTCCGAGGGAGCCTGCGCCGGCTGCAACGGCGCCGGTGTCGTCTATACCGACCTGGCGATGATGGCCGGCGTCGCCACCACCTGCGAGGAGTGCGAGGGCAGGCGCTTCGAAGCCTCCGTGCTCGAGCACCACCTCACCGGGCGCGACATCAGCGAGGTGCTCGGGATGCCCGTGTCGGAGGCCCTTGCGTTCTTCGGCGGCGGCGAAGCTCACACGCCCTCCGCGCACGCGATCCTCGCGTGGCTCGCCGACGTCGGGCTCGGCTACCTCACCATCGGTTAGCCGCTCACGACCTTGTCCGGGGGCGAGCGACAGCGGCTCAAACTCGCGACGCACCTGGGCAACGAGGGTGGGGTCTACGTCCTCGACGAGCCAACCGCCGGTCTGCACCTCGCCGACGTGCAGCACCTGCTCGCCCTGCTCGACCGGCTGGTGGACGCCGGCAAGTCCGTCATCGTCGTCGAGCACCACCAGGCGGTCATGGCGCACGCGGACTGGGTCATCGACCTCGGTCCCGGCGCCGGCCACGAGGGTGGTCACGTCGTCTTCGAAGGCACGCCAGCCGACCTTGTCGCCGCCCACTCCACCCTGACCGGGCAGCACCTTGCTCGCTACGTCGGCGCCTGACTCCGCTCTTTCCCTTCGTCAGGACATGTGATGGGAGGGGCGAGCGCGTATCCCGGGGTAGCGGGGCCCTCCTGCCGGGCCTTGAGCTGCAGGGCCAGGTACAACGAGAAGTAACGCGACTGGTGCAGGTTGCCACCGTGAAACCACAGCCCATGCTGCTGGGTCGGCTGCCACATGTTGCGCTGCTTGCCCTCCCACGGCCCGGGGTCTTTGGTGGTGTCGGACCCGAGCCCCCAGGCCTTGCCGACCCGGTCCGCGACCTCGGGAGGGATCAGGTCGCGCAGCCAGCCGTTCATCGACCCGTTGCCGGTGGCGTAGACGCCCAGATCGGCCGGCAGCTCGGTGCCGTCCTCGAGCACGACGGTGTCCTCAGTGAGCTCGCGGACCGCACCGTGGGCCACCTGCACCGAGCCGTTGTCGCCGTAGTCGAGCAGGAAGCCGGCCTCTTCCAGCCGAGCGTAGACGTTGGCGTCGCGCTCGCGAATGGCGTCGTGCACCACGGTGGGCCGCCCGTGTCGGCTCCGGACGTCGCCGGGGGCAGGTAGGCGACAGGCAGGCAGGATTGGCTACGGCTGGCCGTGCCAGGAGCGCCACAGAGCGGCGTAAGACGCCCCTGCCGCTACCAGCTCGTCATGGGTCCCCAGCTCGACCACCCGGCCCCCCTCGACGACCGCGACCCGGTCGGCGTCCGAGGCGGTGTGCAGCCGGTGCGCGATCGCGACGACGGTTCGGCCCGCAAGGACCGCGGACAGGGACCGCTCGAGGTGCCTGGCGGCCCGGGGGTCGAGCAGCGCGGTGGCCTCGTCCAGGACCAGGGTGTGCGGGTCGGCGAGCACCAGCCGGGCCAATGCGAGCTGCTGGGCCTGGGCCGGGGTGAGGACCAAACCGCCTGCTCCGAGGGTGGTCTCGAGGGGGGTGCCGTCCCAGTCGACGGCCAGCAGGGCCGCAGTGAGCTGCTCGTCGGTGGCCTCGGGAAAGGCGAGGCGCAGGTTGTCGGCGACGGTCCCAACAAAGACGTGGTGCTCCTGCGTGACCAGGCTGACTTCCCGCCGCAGCTGATCCAGTGGCAGCCCGACGAGCTCGGCGCCCCCGACGGTGACGCTACCGCTGTCCGGTGGGTGGATGCCGGCGAGCAGCCGACCGAGCGTCGACTTGCCGGCCCCCGAGGGCCCGACGACGGCAAGTCGCTCGCCGGGACGTAGGTCGACGGTGATGCCCTGCAGCACCGGTCTACCTGGGACGTAGCCAAAGTGGACGTCAGAGGCGCGCAGCTGCTCACCGTCGGGATGCTCACCGCTCTCGGTGCGGTCGTCGGGCACCTCGCGTACCCCGAGCAGGCGGGCGAAGCAGCTTGCCCCGACCTGCAGCTCGTCGAGCCAGCCCAGCAGTGTGTCGACCGGGTCGACGAGCTGCTGGGCGTAGAGCGTCACCGCGGTGACCTGGGCCAGAGACCCGTGGTCGGAAAGGGCAAGCAGGCCGCTGGCGACCAGGGTGGCGACGACGGGCACGACGTAGGCGAACTCGCAGCAGGGAAAGAAGATGCAGCGCAGCCACAGGGTCCGGCGTTCGGTGGCCCACACGTCAGCGAGGTCGGTCTCGGCCAGGGCAACCCGCTGCTGCTGAAGGCCCAGGGTCTCGACCGTCCGGCCCGCCTCAACACTCTCGGCGACACGCGAGTTGAAGGCGGACGCGGACGCCCGCTCGGCGAGGTAGGCCTCCGGGGCCCGACGGAGATACCACCGGGTGCCCGCGACGACGACGGGGACGGCCAGCAGCGCGGTCACGGACGCCAGCGGGGCCACCAGGACCATCGCCGCGACCACGAGCACCACGGTGATGAGGGCCACCAGGACCTCGGGGACGGCGAGCCGGACCGTCTTGCTCAACGCGTCCACGTCGCTGGTCGTGCGGGTCAGCAGGTCGCCGGTACCGGCGCGCTCGACGGTCCCCAGCGGCAGCGACAGGACGCCCTCGACGAAGTCCTCGCGGAGCTCGGCCAGCAGCTCCTCGCCAAGCACGGCGGACCGTAACCGCGTCGCACGGGTCAGGACCGCCGCGAGCAGCACCGCGATCAACAGTCCGGCGGCAGTCCGGTCGGCGTCGGACTGGGTGAGGGTGGTGTCCAGGGTGCCGACGAGGTGGCCGAGCAGCCGCGGAGGGGCGAGGGCGGCCAGGGTCGCGAGGAGTTGCAGACCGACACAAGCAAGCAAGGCCCGGCGGTGGCGGCGGCCCAGGTTGCGGACCCGGCGGGTGACGGTCGAGCGTCCCGCGACGGGCAGGTCCTGCCTCACGACAGCACCTCCTCACGGGCCACCGCACGCCGGTAGGCGGGGTTGGCCAGAAGCTCGGCGTGCGTCCCGCGCGCGGTGACCTGACCGTCGTCGAGCAGCAGCACGACGTCGCAGGTCTCGAGCACCAGTGGGCTGGTCGTCATCACGACCGTGGTGAGCCCCACCCGGAAGTCCCTGAGCCGCACGGCGATCCGCGCCTCAGTATGCGCGTCGACGGAGGATGTCGGCTCGTCCAGGACCAGCACATCGGCGCCCGTCAGCAGGGTTCGGGCCAGGACCACTCGCTGCCGCTGGCCACCGGAGAGCTCCCGGGCCCGCTCCTCGAGCTCAGTCGCGAGGCCGTCGGGCAGGCCGGCAAGGACATCCAGAGCGCTCGCGGCGTCCAGGGCGGCGAGCACCTGCTCGTCCGTACACCTGCCGAACGGGTCCAGCTCGTCGCGCAGCCGCCCGCGGAACAGCCACGGTGAGGCGTCCCCGACGACGATCCGGCGTCGTAGGACGGACAGTGGGAGTCGCGACAGCTCCGTACCGCCGAGCAGGACGGGGGCGTCGACGTACCCGCCGAGCCGCTCCGCCAGAGCGGTGCACTGGCCGGGCTCGACGCAGGCCACAGCGGTGAGCAGTCCTGGCTCGACGACCAGACCGGTGGTCAGGTCCGTAAGCGCGACACCGGGCGGGGGCTCGGCGGACGGGTCGGCGGGCTCCTCTCGCAGCGGTTCCAGCCGCAGCAGGCTGATGACCTTGCCTGCGGCGACGAGGGCGCGGGTGAGTTTGTCGGTGAACTCCGTGGCTGTACGCAACGGGGTGACCAGGAAGGCGGCGTAACCGTAGAACGCGACGAGCTGTCCGGCCGAGATCTTGCCTGCCAGGGCAAGACGGACCCCGACGACTGTGACGACCACGATCAGCAGGCCGGGCAGCAGTACCTGGACAGCGTCCAGCGTTGCCTCGACCTTGGACAGCTCAATGCCAGCTAGCTGGATCCGTCGGCTCGCAGCGCGATATCGGGTCATCAGCTCAGCCTCACCGCCGATACCGCGAAGCACGCGCAGCCCGCTGACAGTGTCGGCGGCCAGGGTCGAAGCCGCGGCGATTGCTGTGCGCTGGGCCTGCTGGCGGCGGTGCAGGGGCTTGATGAGCGGCCCGACCCCGAGCACGAGCAGGGGAACGCCGATGAGCACGACCAGGCCCAGCAGCCGGCTGGTGCGCAGGAGCAGACCGGCGACGACCACGAACGACACCAGGGCGCCGGTCGCCCGGGCGGTGACGTCCATGGTCCGGCCGACGGCGACCGCATCGGTGGCGCTGACGTTGGCGGCCTCCCCGGCCGGCACCCGGGCCGACAGTGAGCCGCCGAGGGTCGTCGCGTGTCGCAGGACGAGCTGCTGGGTGCGGAAGACGGCGGTCATCCAGTTGTCGACGGCGCACCGGTGCCGCAGAATCCCAGCGACCGCCTGGGTCAGGCCAAGGGCCAGCAGGACCGCGGCCCAGCCGACTAGGGCGGGACGTGATTGGTGGCGTACGCCCGCGTCGATGGCCTGCCCGAGCGCGGCCGGCGTGACGGCCTGCGCGAGCATCGCGACCGTTCCCCACAGCGCCCCGGCGGCGAGGGTCCGCTGCTGGCGCCGGGCGATCCACTGCAGGTAGCGCCTCGGCGACCGGAGGTCCGGCTCGCCGAGGTGGACGAGCGGAAGGGAACGCACCTCACCAATCTACTGACGACAGGCAAGCACTTTGGACCCCAGACCATCTCGTCCGACCAAGTGCCCAGATTCCGCGAGGATGTCCCGCGGTCCGTAGAACTTGACTGGGAATCCAAGGAGAATCCCACGTGGCGGCCCCGACAGGTGTCGCGGCACATTAAGTGATCCCAACCGCAAGAACGCGGCTGGGGTTATCGCCGCCCGAGTAGTACCGGGACGCCGTCTCCATGCAGCAGCGGTAGCGCCTGTGTGCGACCGAGGGCCGCCATGATCACGGCAAGGGCGGGGCCTTCGACGCGTTGCCCCGAGCCGTGCTCCCAGCCGATGTCAGTCGTCACGAACCGCAAGCCCCGCAAGCGCGTGCGGGGGACGAATCCTACGACCGCACGCCGGCTCACGATAAAGGTCAAGACCTCGGCCAAGCGCCTCGGGTCCCCCGGATCGGCGCGGTCGGCCGTCAGTGCCTAGCGGATGTCCACCGTGTGCGCCACAACGTCGGTTAGCGCTGCGCTCGCCGGCAGACCGTGGTCGTGGGCTGCTGCTCCGGTTGCTGGACGCCGCCGGTGACCGGTCCACTCGCCGGCGGCGTCGCTGGTGGCAGCAGGTCGCCGATCAGGTCCTTCCCGACCTTGCCGTCGGCGACGTTCCCGGCGCTTACGACGGTGTCGGTGATGACCTCACTGTCCGGGTCGATGGCGACATGCCCTTTGTAGCCGTCGAACCCGCGGTGCACGGTCTTATGCCCGTGCCGAGCTTCGGGGTCGACGGTCGAGATGACGCGGTCCTTCGCGACCTTCCTGGCGATCCGAAAGATCCCTAACTGACCATCGGGCCCCTCGGTCTGCTCGAGGTCCTGGCCCAGCACAGTCGCGAGCAGCTCCGCAGCCTCCGCAACGGCGGCACTGAGTTCACGACCATCGAGCAGCAGCAGGCACGCGTGCCCGTCCTTCGCGCGGGAGTCGATCAGCTGCTCCCGACCGGTCTGGTCGTCCCAGTCGATCTGCGGCTTGCTCAGCGACAGGTAGTCATCGCCGCTGGTGAGCACCGTCCGGAGCTCTGCCTCCAGGCCCGTATCAGCGACCTTCAGCAAGGCCCGGATCGCCGAGCCGATCAGCGTGATCGTGTCCATCGTGGCGACCGCGTCATAGAGCGGCGTGGAGTCCAGGACCCGCTTCACCCCGACCAGCCCCGCCTTCAAGGCCGCCTCCAAGACCACCCGGAACAGCCGCTTTGGATCGGCCGAGGCTGCCAGTCGGGCGCGCATGTCGACCAGCACCGTGTGGGCGAAGCTGACCCACCCGTCCCCGTCATAGCCCCCAACCCCGCAGGCATACCGCCAGCGGTTGTCCAAGCAGTACCGCTCGACCGCCTCCCGATCGCTCAGCCCATCCAGCCGCTGCAAGACCATCACCGTCGCGACCACCGAAGGCCGGACGCTGCGCC
>JAYTHM010000048.1:0-7131 GCA_043732645.1 Frankiales bacterium | reverse complement strand
GTACTTCTACCCCCGCGGCACGGCGACCCCCGCCACCGTCCTGGTCCGCAGCAGCTCGCGGTCGAAGGTTTACACCATCCATGTCGAAGGGCTTACCTCGCGTGTCTACACGTAACCGCCGTTGCGGCGAGGAGGGCTTCACCCTCGTCGAAGTCATGATCGCGCTCGGCCTGACCGCTCTGGTGCTCACCGCCTCGCTCCCCGCCTTCATCGGGATGCTCCGGTCCACGGTTGCCCTGAAGCTCGACACGCGGGCGAAGAACCTCTCCCAGGAGCGGATCGAGCAGATCCGTGACCTCCGGTTCCACGTCGACCGCCAGAACGGTCCCTTCCTGGATCTGCTCGACCTCTACTACACCAATGCGACGTCAACGGCGCCGACGACCACGCTGACGAGCGGTGGCACCACGATGAACGGGTCCTACGTAGCGACCGCGGTCGCGTCGGGTGGGGAGCCGGCTGGCCCGTTCTACCGCGTGACGACGGGGCAGCTCGCTGGAGCTAGTGATTACACCCAGGTCATCGACGCCCAGTTCCTGGCTCCTGACGGCACCGTGATCCCGGCCTCCCGCTTCCAGAGCGTCTACGACAGCCAGACCGTGGGGAAGGATCAGGCACCTTCGCTCTTGTTGGGCATCACCGTCATCACGAAGTGGACGAGCGCCGGTAACGCCAAGCAGCTGCGCACCTACACCCGGGTCTCCGAAGGGCGCGCGGCGGCGCCCGTCATCCAGACGCAGGCGCGCTCGGTAGCTGTCGATGTCACCTCGACAGGCGCCGATGGCACCACCCTAGAGCTGCAGGAGGGAGTCGCCAGCGCGGATGGCTCGCAGTCGAGTGGTTCGACGGTGGCTGGATATGCGACCGGCGCCATCGCGAGCAAGAGCGGGGCCACACCGCTCACTGGGCTGCTGTCCCAGTTCAACCTGCCCACCCAAGCTGTCGTCAGCTCGGGCGTAGTCAACGCTACGGGTGGAACGGGCTGTCACTGGTACGGCTTTGGTCGGACCGCTGTCGCCGACGTGACCGGGGATGTGTCCACGGGCCTCCCCAACGCGCCGACGGACGTCGCGACGGCAGCCACGCCGACCAACGCTCTTTCGGGGGCTGTGACGGACAACAGCGGCGGCACCTGCGGCTTGCTGAGCTACGACAACCTCGACGGCGGTGGTCTGGGAGTGCCTTCCTTTGACCCTCTCGGCTACGAGATGGGTGCCGCTCCCTACGTCAAGGCGCCCGACACGGGTTCCGGAAGTTCCGCGGCCATCTCCGGAGGCGTCTACGTGAGCTCCAACGCCCTCACGTCCGTCCCGCAGAAGTCGATCGCCGGTGCCTCGGCCTTTGCGAAGCGCCAGGTGATCCTGTTCCCCAACAACCCTGAGTCTGCAGGGCAGGGTTTGGTGTCGATGACGCTGAGCTCGTCCACCGTCGACTGTGGCTCCGACGGGACCATTGTGGGCAAGTACTCCGTGGTCCTGGGATGGTGGGGGCAGAAAATCACGGCTCCTGTGGACACCATGCCCAAATGGCACACGGCCACCTGGACCTACGATACGTCGGCTGGGGCGGCGCCGGTGCTGGCTTCGGGCAGTGACGTGTGGGACCCCACGACGACGCTATTGGGCAACGGCAGCCTTCTGAGCCAGCTGATCGTCTCATCCTTGACCAGCAACCTCCCCAACGTCGTGAACACCGGTGCCACCTCCGGAGTGCGAGGTTTCACGAACGGAATTGTGTCGCTGTCGACGGCATCGACGTTGACCAACGAGGCCGGAGCGGGCTACTCCTCCATCAAGGTGCAGCTCGGTCAGTTGACCTGCGTTGCGGATGACCAGCGATGAGGCGGCCCAGTGAAGTCCAGAGCGACGAGGACACGGGATTCACGCTCGTCGAGATGCTGATCTCCATGGTCGTGGTGTTCGTGCTCCTGGCTGTGACCTTCTCGGCATTGAAGGTCAGCAGCGGGGTCGTCAAGACGTCCAACGAGCTCCACGACCTGAACGAGGAAGCCCGCCAAGCCCTGAACCGGATGGCGCGGGACCTGCGGCAGGCGAGCTCTGTGGTGACGGCGGTCAACCCTGACGGGCCGACATTTAACAGTAACGGCCTGGTTGGAATCCGGATCCAGGCCGACTTCGACGGTGACAGCTGCATCGGCGGTGTGGCCCTCCCCGGTCGGGACACGACCTTGCCGCCCTGCTTCCCCCACAACAGCGGGAATCCCGAAGACATCACCTACTGCTTCGAGCCGACCACCAGGCAGCTCTACGTGATCGACAATCAGGTTACGCCGGCTGTCACCCCGATCAGTGCCACCAGCACCAGCTGCTCGGGAGGGCAGCCGTTGCTGGCCGGCAACGTGTCGGCCTTCAAGGTTGAGTACCGGAGCAACAACTACCGCTACGACATCAACCCCAGCGACGGCGTCACTACCTGGCGTGAGCTCGATGAAGCGGGCTACCCGGTCGGCAACAACAACGGCCTGCTGGACGTGGAGCTCGCCAACATCGACTCGGTGGTCCTGAACGTGACCATGAACATCGACAACCACCCCCAAGTCTACCGGACCCAGGTCGACCTAAGGAACACCTCATGACGGAGATTGCGATGCGCCGCCGGAATCCTCGCGACGACCAGGGCATTGCCATGCTCGCGGTCATCCTGGTCATCGCCGTCGTTGGGGCCCTCACCCTCACGGCCACGGCTCTGACCGTGAACAACATTGGTAACAGCAGTCGGGACCGCCAGTCCCTCGGGGCGCTCGCGTCCTCAGAGGCCGGCGTAGCGCAGGCTCTTCAGTACCTGCGGGGGACGACCTTGGGCAGCTTGACATGCCAGGAGCCTCCCGGTGGACCGATCTCAGGGTGCACGACGTCGCCCAACCCCTGGGTTAACTCGACCAGTCCCCAGCAGATTCGGGTCGATGGCGGCACCGGTGCATGCGTCCTGTCGAGCGACTGCTTCAAGGTCTGGATCAGCACGGTGAAGCCCTATGTCCCCAACTGCGCGGCCCGGCACGCATCGCCGCCCGGGCAGTGCTATGGGAAGTACCGGATCCACTCGACGGGTGTCGCGGGCAGCGGCCCGGGAGCGCGCCGCCTCGCGGTCGACGTGCAGATGCAGCCCTTGTCCTACCCGCTCGGTGTGTTTTCTGAGACCAGCTTCAGCGGCAACGGCAACGTCGGCCTGCATTACGAGAGCATCTTCACGGGCGGTTGCATCTACAACCGGCAGAACGACGCTGCGAACGGCAGTGGATTCCAGTTCTCCTACGACGCTGCCGCTGGCCGTACAGCTCTCGACCTGTTCTACGATCAGCCTGCTGCGGCACACGCTGTCGGAGACATCTCGACGAGCAACAAAAGCTGCGGGGCCGGTGCCGGCGGGGCCCCGATCCACAGGGCGGGAACCACCCGCTGCAACGCCATGTTCCGCTTCGACCAAGACGGCGGCGCCACTGCTGGCCCGGCGTCTCCGGCAACGTTCACGGCAACAGACGCACCGTGCTACCGCGCCTACGTCCGTTCCGATGGAAGCGTTTATCCGACCACGTCGCTGTTCACGCAGCAAGACCTGACCAGCATCTACGGATACCGACCACGAGGCCTCACAGACGCCCAGTACGACCAGCTGCGCTCGACAGCGCAGGCTGAGGGCACGTACAACCTGGCGACGAGCGCCATCAGCGCCACGCTGACCAGCCTGGCAGCTGCAGGCATCACCTCCCCAGTTCTGTACTGGGACACGAGCGACCCGGTGACCACGACGGGAAATGTCTCGCTCAAGAGCACTGACTTCCCCAGCAGCTTTCTCAGGAGCCTCGACAGCAGCGCGGGCTGCACCTCCAACAACGTTACGATCGTGGTCGCCGGCGGCAGTAAGGGCCTGAACTACCAGGGCGGCAACAGCTCGCCGTACCTCTCCGCCGCCATCTTCGTGCCGGACGGCACCCTGACGGGTACAGGTGGGCGCAACACGATCGGGACGGTGTTCGCCAAGACCATCGACTTCGGTGGGAATATCGACTTCTACCTGGACCAGTGCTTCGCCAGCAACCCGCCCGGAGCGACCGTTGAGGTCCGGGTGACCAACTGGCGCGAGGACGACGGCACCGACATCAACTGATGACCCGTGCCGGTCCCCTTGACCGGAGTCGACTAGAAACGTGCCCGTGATCCTGCTGCTGACCTGCCTCGCCGGCCTCGTTGGGCTGATGATCGGTTCGTTCCTTAACGTCGTCATCTGGCGCGTTCCGAGGGGCGAGTCGGTGGTCAGTCCACCGAGTGCATGTCCACGCTGTGAGAACCCGATCCGGCCGCGTGACAACGTGCCTGTGCTGGGTTGGCTGATCCTTAGGGGCAAGTGCCGCGACTGCGCGGAGCCGATCAGCGCCCGGTACCCCCTGGTCGAGGCGTTCACCGGCGTGCTGTTCGCGGTCATGGCGTTGCGGTTCGGCTTTGATGCGGTCCTGCCCGCCTACCTCTACCTGGCCGCTGTCGGCGTTGCCCTAGCGATGATCGACATCGACCTCAAGCGGCTCCCCGATGCGCTCACCCTGCCGTCCTACCCGGTCGCGGCCGTGCTCCTGGGAGGGGCCGCCGTCGTGACAGGGCAGTACGACGACCTCATCAGGGCCGGCATCGGGGCCGTAATTGCCTTCGGGCTCTACTTCGCCCTGTGGTTCGCCTATCCAGCCGGCATGGGCTTCGGGGACGTCAAGCTCGCGCCGACCCTGGGGGCCTACCTGGGTTGGGTCTCTTACGGAGCGCTCGGCGTCGGGTTGTTCACCGGTTTCTTGTACGGAGGCCTGTTTGGGATTGGGGTCGTGCTGTTCGCCGGTGGCGGGCGCAAGACCAAGGTGCCCTTCGGGCCGTTCATGCTCGGCGGTGCGCTGACCGGCATCCTGGTCGGGCAGCAGCTGGCAGATGCCTACCTGGGCGCCACGGTCGGGTGAGCCGTCGTTCCGCCGGACGGCGGAACCGTCTGACCCCGATGACTCAAGCCAGCCCTCCGATTGACCGAGATCACTCCTGACACCGGTCGGATACGAAGACCGGACCTCGCGGCCGCAAGCCGCACTCCGAGGGGACAGGCAGTGGCAGGCAAAGTCGTAGGTCTCGACATCGGTACGTCCGGTGTGCGGGCGGCCGAGCTCACGCTCGGCAAGGGTGGGGCGACGCTGGAGCGCTTCGGCCAGGTGGCCCTTCCGGCCGGCGCCGTTCGAGACGGTGAAGTCGTGGACGCCGAGGCCGTGGCCGCAGCGATCAAGCAGCTGTGGGCCCAGGCCAAGTTCAGCAGCAACAAGGTCGTCGTGGGGGTGGCGAACCAGAAGGTCGTCGTCCGCCAGGTCGACCTGCCGTGGCTGCCTGCCAACGAATTGAAGAAGGCCCTCGCCTTCCAGGTGCAGGACTTCATCCCGATGCCGGTCGAACAGGCGATTTTGGACCTCCACCCGCTCGAGGAGTTCACCAACGACTCCGGTGGCCGGATGCTCCGCGTACTCCTGGTCGCGGCCGCCCGGGACATGGTGGACAGCGTCCTCGATGCCGTTCAAAAGGCCGGACTGCAGCCGCAGATGGTGGACCTCACGTCCTTCGCCGTCCTGCGCGCTCTCGTGACCATGGACAGCACCGGCCTGGACTCCCTGCAGGCTGAGGCACTTGTGGACGTCGGCGCCAACATCACCAACATTGTCGTCCACCAGGGCGGCGTCCCACGCTTCGTCCGCATCCTGATGATGGGCGGCGGTGACATCACCGACGCCGTCGCGGAACGCCTCGGGGTCCCGCTCGACCAGGCGGAGGCCATCAAGCAGGAAACAGGCATGGCGATCGCCTCCGGTGCAGTGGATGCCAACCCAGCAGCCCGGGCCATCGAGTCCACCGCCGGCGCCTTCGTCGAGGAGGTCCGCGGTTCGCTCGACTACTTCATGGCCCAGCCGGGAGCGGCGCGCATCGGCCGCCTCGTCCTCTCCGGTGGGGGTTCGAGGCTCGCGGGTCTCGCCGACCGACTCGCCAGCGCCACCCGACTTCCTGTGCAGTCCGCCCGTCCCATGTCCACACTTAAGCTCGGCAAGACCGGCCTGACGCCTGACCAGCTCGCGTACGTCGAGCCCATGGTCACCGTCCCGGTGGGTCTTGCCATGGGGGTCTCGTCATGACTGTCCTGACCTCGGAGACCCGACTCCTGGGGACCTCGGTCCAACTGCTGCCGCGGGTCAACCTGCTGCCGCCCGAGATCGCGGAGAGGCGCCAGTTCCGGCGCATCCAGCTCGCACTCGGCTCGGCAGTGCTGGCCTCGGTCGGCATCGTGGGTCTCCTGGTGCTGTCGGCCTCCCACGGGGTTGCCAGTGCAAAGGGCGACCTTGACACCGCGACGCAGCAGAAGCAGGTCCTGCAGCGCCAGGTGCTGACATACAGCAACGTGACGTCCGTCTACTCCGCGGCCACGGCCGCACAGGCTCAGCTGACGCAGGCGATGGGGGACGAGGTCCGGTTCTCCCAGCTTCTCAACGACCTGAGCCTGTCGGTGCCGAGCAACGTCTGGCTGTCGACCGTGGCCTACACGCAAACACCGCCCGTGGCCACAGCCGCTGCGGCGCCGGTGGCCTCTGCGACTGCTGGCGCTGCGACGCCGAGGGTGGCTACGCCTGCGGCCACGCCGAGTCCCGTGGGGACCTTCACCGTCACCGGTATCGCCTTCGCTCACGACGACGTGGCGAGCTGGCTCGAGTCTGTCGCCGGGCTGAAGACCTACGTCAACCCCTACTTCTCTAACTCGACCGAGGCGCTCTTGGGGACGCGGAAGATCGTGAACTTCAGCTCGACCGCCTCCCTCACCAGCGCTGCGCTGTCCGGTCGTTACACCAAGCCGGCCGGAGGCTGATCATGGACAAGCTCAAGCAGTGGATCGCCCTTACCGTCGTCGGCGTCCTCGCCGTGCTCGCAGGTGGGTGGTTCCTCCTGGTGTCGCCCAAGCACTCCGACGCGGCGGCTCTGCGCTCTCAAGCAGCGCAGCAAGTCAGCGCCAACTGGGCCCTGCAGACGCAGCTCGCCATGCTCAAGGCGCAGGCCAAGAACCTGCCCGCCCAGCAGGCAAAGCTGGCGGCCGTGGCGGCGAAGATCCCTGACA
>JAYTHM010000047.1:0-7143 GCA_043732645.1 Frankiales bacterium | reverse complement strand
CGAGGCTGTAGCTCTGGCCGCCGTGCTCGAGCCAGCGCAGCTCCACCAGCTGCTCGAGGATGCGGTGCGTGGTGGAGCGAGGCAGGCCGGTCCGGTCGGCTAGCTCGGCCAACGTGAGGCGGGGGCTCGCCGCGTCGAAGGCAGCAAGGACGAGGGTCATCCGCTCGACCATCGAGACCGGCGGTTCGCCCATGAGGTGACCCTACCGCGCACGAACGACCAAGCGCTTGCTTGCCTAAGGGGTTTCCGCCAGACTGCACGACATCTGACGAGACGAGGGTGCACGTGAGCAGGATCAGCGACTACGACGCCGTGGTCGTCGGGACCGGCGCAGGAGGCCTCGTCGGTGCCCTCCGTGCGGCTGAGAACGGGCTTCGGGTGCTGGTGCTGGAGAAGGCCGACGTGTGCGGCGGGACGACCGCACTGTCCGGAGCGGGGCTCTGGGCGCCGGCCAATCTGCACGTGCTCAACGCCGGGCAGCCTGACGACCTGGACCTCGCCCGTACCTACCTCGCTCACACGGTCGGCACCAGGACCTCGCTGGGGATGCAGGAGGCCTTCCTGCAGGCTGCTGCTCCGACGATCGCCTGGCTCGAGACCAAAGGCGTGCGGTTCTCCTACATGACGGGCTACCCCGATTACCACCCGGACGAGCCAGGGGGTCTGCTGACGGGGCGAGCAATCACGCCCAAGGCCATCAAGGCGTCCGTGATGCAGGCTCTGGAGCACCGGGTTCAGCCGGTCCTTGAGATGGGTGGCGGCGGCCCGCCGATCCCCGACGCCGGACCCGAAGGGCCGCTGTGGGGTGGGCAGTCCCTGATCGCCCAGCTGCTCGCGGCCTGCGCCGCCGAAGGCGTCGCCGTGTGGACGTCGTCCCCGTTCGTGGGCCTCGTGGTGGAAGAAGGCCGCATCATCGGCGTCACTGCCACCAGGTCTGGTGTTGACGTCGACATCGTCTGCCCTGCTGGGGTTCTGCTCGCCTCCGGCGGCTTCGAGCACAACCCCGAGATGCGCAAGGCCCACCAGCACCCGGTCGTCGGCCACGACGCATGGACCCTGGGGGTCGCAGGCAACACCGGTGACGGCATCGCTGCGGGCATCGCGGCCGGCGCGGCCACCGACCTGCTCGAGGACTGCTGGTGGGCGCCTGGCTTCCTGCGCCCGGACGGCAACCCGTCGTTCCTGCTCTGGGAACGGGCGGCGCCGACCGGCATCATCGTCGACTCCGACGGTAGGAGGTGGGTCAACGAGGGCACGCCGTACAACACCTTTGGGCACCTGATGTTGGCGGCGGCCGACGCCGGGACCCCGTGCCTACCGTCGTGGTTCGTCTTCGATCAGTACGCCTTGGACACCTACGGATTCGGTGGGTTGCGCCCGGGTGCTGACGCCACCGGCTGGGTCGAGGCCGGTGCCCTGCTGCGTGCTGACGACCTCGGTGACCTGGCCGCACAGATGGGGGCCGACGCGCTCGTCGAGACGGCGCAGCGGTGGAACGTCCTGGTGGACAAGGGCGTCGACGAGGACTTCGGACGCGGTGAGCGGAGCAGCTACGAAAGGCAGCTGCTCGCCGTCTTCCAGCGCTACCCCGGGATCGCCGGTCCGCACGAGTGGCCCAACCCGTCACTCGCACCGCTTGCCCAAGGGCCCTTCTATGCCGGCAAGGTCGTCCTGTCCGACCTCGGCACCAAGGGTGGTCTGGTCTGCGACGAGCACGCCCGTGTCACCCGTGAGGACGGCACCACCATGTCCGGGCTGTACGCCTGCGGCAACACCATGGCCTCGGTGATGGGATACGCCTATCCCGGACCGGGCGCCTGCATCACGCCCGCGATGGCGTTCGGCTGGCTGGCCGCAGACGACATGGTGGTGCGGCGCTGAGCCGCGTCGTCCTCGTCACCGGAGGCACCCGCGGCCTGGGCAGGGGCATCGCCAAGGCCTTCGTCGACGCGGGTGACGAGGTCGTGGTCTGTGGTCGCACTGCCGGTGACGGCCCCGGTCGGTTCGTCGCCTGCGATGTCAGGGATCCGGTGGCCGTCGATGACCTCGTGGGTGATGTCGTCGCCCATGAGGGTCGGCTCGACGTGGTCGTCAACAACGCCGGCGGGTCACCCTCAGCCCTCGTCGTGGACAGTTCCCCCCGCTTTGCCGAGCGCGTCGTGGCGCTCAACCTGCTCGCCCCGCTCTACGTCGCCCGAGCTGCCCGTCTTGTCATGGAGGCTGGCGCCATCCTCAACATCGGGTCGGTCTCGGCGATCCGGCCCGCCCCTGGGACAGCCGCCTACGCCGCCGCCAAGGCCGGCCTCACGATCCTGACCCGCGCGCTTGCTCTGGAGTGGGCCCCCGCCGTGAGGGTCAACCAGGTCACCGTCGGACTGCTCGACACCGAGCGCACCTTGCAGACCTATGGCAGCGACCTCGGGCCGGTCGCGGCGACCGTCCCGATGGGACGGCTCGCCTCGGTGGCGGATGTCGCTGCAGCGTGCCTCATGCTTGTCTCACCGCAGCTGGCCTACGTCACGGGGGCGGACTTGTTCGTCGACGGAGGCGGGGAGGTCCCCGCATTCCACTTAGCACTGGGGAGCGCACATGCCTGAGGCCTATCTCGTCGAGGCCGTCCGGTCGCCAGTGACCCGCAAGGGCACCGGCCTGGCCGGAGTCCACTCGGCCGATCTGGGGGCACACGTCCTCACCGCCCTGATGGAGCGCTCTGGCGTCGACCCCGGCGCGGTGGAGGACGTCGTCTTGGGCTGCGTCGACACCATCGGCTCGCAGGCAGGTGACATAGCCCGCACCAGCTGGCTCGCGGCCGGACTCCCGGAGCACGTGCCGGGCACCACCGTCGACAGGCAGTGCGGCTCCTCTCAGCAGGCCGTGCACTTCGCGGCCCAGGCTGTGATGAGCGGCACTGCGGACGTGGTCGTCGCCGGTGGCGTGCAGAACATGTCCCAGATCCCGATCTCAGCCGCGATGCTGGTCGGCGATCAGTTCGGGATGACGGACCCGTTCTCCGGCTCGGTCGGCTGGGTCCGTCGTTACGGTGGCCAGCCGGTGTCGCAGTTCCACGCCGCTGACGAGATCGCCCGCCGGTGGGACATCAGCCGCCTCGACATGGAGCAGTGGGCCTACCAGTCGCACCAGCGGGCGCTGGCGGCCATCGCCGAGGGGCGCTTCAAGACCGAGATCGCGCCCTACGGCGACGTCTGTGAGGACCTCGGTCCGAGGGCAGACACGTCCCTGGAGAAGATGGCCGGCCTCAGGACGCTCCAGGAAGGTGGGCGGGTGACCGCCGCGGTCTCCTCACAGCTCACCGACGGCGCGGCCGCGCTGCTCGTGGTGTCCGAGCAGGCACTCCGCACTCACGGTCTGACGCCTCGGGCCCGCATCCACCACCTGTCGGTGCGCGGCGACGACCCGATCCTGATGCTGACAGCTCCGATCCCGGCCACCGCACATGCCCTGGCGAAAGCCGGGCTGTCCATCGATGACATCGACCTGGTCGAGATCAACGAGGCCTTCGCGTCGGTGGTTCTCGCCTGGCTGCAGGAGACCGGAGCTGACCCGGCGAAGGTCAACGTCAATGGTGGGGCGATCGCCCTCGGACACCCGCTCGGGGCGACCGGGGCCAGGCTCATGACGACCCTGCTGAACGAGCTCGAACGCACCGGTGGCCGCTACGGGTTGCAGACGATGTGCGAGGGCGGCGGCCAGGCGAACGTCACGATCCTCGAGCGGCTGTGAAGGGCCGACTGTGGGGTCGAGGTTGATCCTGCGGGTGGCGGTGTGGGGGACCGGCAACATGGGGCGGGCGGCGATCCGGGCTGTCGACGCGCATCCCGGTATGCAGCTGGCCGCAGTCCTCGTCTCCGACCCGACGAAGGTGGGACGCGACGCGGGGGACCTCGCGGGCACGCACCTGCTGTCTGTCACTGCGACCGCCGACACCGATGCCGACGCGGTGCTTGCTACCGGCTTGGATGCCGTGGTTTACACGGCATCTGGTGACCTCCGGCCGGCGGCAGCGGCTCGCGACCTCGCGCGCTGCCTACGCTCGGGCGCGGTGGTCGTCACCCCCTCTCTCTACGCCCTGTACGACGTGACCTCCGCTCCGTCCGGGGTCCTTTGGCCGTTGCGCGAGGCTGCCGAGGAGGGCGGCGGTGCGCTGTTCGTCAGTGGCATCGACCCCGGTTGGGGCAACGACGTCCTGCCCCTGCTCGTCAGCGGGCTCGCCTCGACCGTCACGCAGGTGCGATCCATCGAGCTGTTCGACTACTCCACCTACGACCAGCCCGACGCGGTACGGCACAGCGTGGGGATGGGGATGCCCATGGACCAGACGCCTCTCATGGTGACTCCGGGTGTGCCCACCATGATCTGGGGCGGCCAGGTGCGCATGGTCGCCCGCGCGTTGGGGGTCGAGCTGGACCGAGCCCTTGTCGAGACCGTCGAGCGGCGCGCTCTCGAGCAGTCGGTGACCAACGCGATGGGGACGTTCGAGCAGGGCACGCAGGGTGGCCTCCGCTTCGAGGTTCAGGGCCTCGTCGACGGTGTCGTGAAGGTCGTCGTCGAGCACGTGACCCGGATCGACGCCTCCGTTGCGCCTGACTGGCCCTCGCCGCCGGACGGTGGTGCGGGAGCCCACAAGGTCGTCATCGAGGGCCGGCCCCGTCTTGAGGTCACCGTCGAGGCGACCGATGAGGGAGGTAACCGGGTCGCGGGCGGCAACGCCACGGCGGCCGCGCGCCTGGTCAACGCGATCCCCTGGCTGCGAGCGGCGCGGCCAGGGGTCTACGACGCGATTGACGTCCCGCTTTCCTATGCCACCGGTCGGCTCTGAGAGCGGCGGCACTACGCTTCGAACGCGGGTGGTCGCTTCTGCTTGCGGGCCGTGATGGCCTCCTCGAAGTTCCGGCTGGTCAGCCTGACGTAGAGCTGCGCGAGGCCCTCATGCTCCATCTGGGAGTGCAGGCTGGACTCCTCCAGCCCCGAGCGCAGGGTCTGCTTCGTGAGCTGCACGCCGACGTGGCTGAAGCCTGCGATCCGGGAAGCCATCGCGAGGCACGACGGCAGGAGGTCCTCGGTGGCACTGCCGACGACACCAGGCCGATCGCCGCTGCCTCAGGGACGTGCACGTCGCGACCGGTAAGCATGATTTCAGCCGCCCGCGACGACCCGATCGCGCGCGGGAGCAGGTAGGACAGGCCCAGCTCGGATGCGGTGAGGCCGTTGTTGATCCCTGCCGCCCGGAAGTAGGCCTCGACCGAGGCGACCCGGATGTCGGCGGCGACGGCCAGGCAGAAGCCACCGCCGATGGCCGTCCCGTTGACCGCGGCGATGACCGGCTGGGGCTCTCGCGCAGGCTGGTGACGACGTCCTCGAGCAGCTTCATCAAGCGCCGGGCAACAGGCGGCAGGGCCAAGCCGGCGACACCCGGGGGAGAGCCGGCGTCGACCAGGTCGGCCCCGGCACAGAAGGCCCGCACGGCGCCGGTGAGCACGACGACGCGCACCTCGTTGTCCGCCGCGACCGACTCGAGGGCCTCGCGCAACGGGACCATCACGTCGAACGACATGGCATTCATCCGCTCCGGTCGGTCAAGGGTGACCAGGCAGGTGTGCCGGGCAGGCTTGTCGATCCGGACGAAAGTCATACCAGCGAGGAGCGGCCGTCGGTACCGTGCCACGACGCCGTCGTGCAGGTGCCCTCGCCACGGGGCCCGATCTCCTCGTATAACCGCTTGTAGCCGGTGTGTTCGATCATCCAGCGACCGGCGACCTTGGTGTAGCGGTCGTCGTACAGCGACGCCCCCCGGATTGCGAGCGAGAAGTCCTCCAGGATCACGACGTCCTGCAGCGCCCAGCGTGCTGTGGCGGTGTCCCCGGCGACGTCGATCTCGGGATGGCTGAACAAGTGCGAGGTCAGCATGGTGTGCGACCCCATCGCTGTCGTGAGGTAGTCCTCGACGGCCTGTCGGCCCGTCAGTGTGATGGCGCCGCCCCCGTAGGCGACCGTGACGTCTGCTGTCATGAGCCCACACAGGGCCGCGAAGTCCTTGGTGTCGAGGAAGCGGCCGTAGGCGTACTTGAGCCTTTGGATCGCGTAGACCTCCTCGAGCATCAGCTGTCCCGCATCGTGCGGGCGTTCATGCCGGCAAGGGAGTCGGTGCCGACCTCGGCGTTGTGGGCGTGGGCCAGGTGGTGCAGGCCGAAGACGCTGTCCATGCCGTCGCGCAGGCCCATCTGGTCCTCGCACTGGTTGACGGCCTTTTTCGTCAGCGCCAGTCCGAACGCGGGCATCTCGGCGATCTTGGAAGCGATCGCCATCACCTCGTCCTCCAGCGACGCGAGGGGGACGACCCGGTTGACCATGCCCAGCTCCCTGGCACGCTCGGCGCCGACCCGCTCGCCGAGGAACAGGAACTCCTTCGCGAACCGGGGACCCATCTGCCAGGGGTGCGCAAAGTACTCGACTCCGGGGATGCCCATCTTCACGACCGGGTCGGCGAAGAACGCGTCGTCACTCGCGACCACGAGGTCGCACGACCACGCGAGCATCAGACCGCCGGCGATGCAGGCACCCTGCACCATCGCGATCGTCGGCTTGGGCAACTCGCGCCAACGCCGGCACATGCCGACATAGACCTCCGACTCGCGGGCCAGCCGGGAGGCGCCGCCCTCGTGCGTCGTGTGGTCCCACCACAGCGTCGCCTTACGGGGGAACGACTGGTCGATGTCGCGACCGGGCGTGCCGATGTCGTGTCCGGCGCTGAAGTGCTTGCCCGCCCCGGCCAGCACCACCACCTTGACACTGTCGTCGGCGGCAGCCCGGTAGTAGGCCTCGTCGAGGGCGTAGGTCATCGCGGAGTTCTGCGCGTTGCGGTACTGCTCGCGGTCCATCGTGACGATCGCGACGGGACCCTTCGCCTCGTACCTGACCGGCTCCTGCTCGCTCATGTCATCCCCCGTGCCGAAGGTGCCGGGCGACGACCGCCCGGTGCTGCGCTGCTGTGCCCCAGTCGTTCGCCAGCGCCCAGGTGCGCTTCGCGAACAGGTGAAGGTCGTACTCCACGGTGTAGCCGATCGCTCCGTGGGCTTGCAGGCAGACCCTGGAGACGTGGTATGCCGCGTCGCTGGCCATGGCCTT
>JAYTHM010000046.1:0-2071 GCA_043732645.1 Frankiales bacterium | reverse complement strand
TGGGCAACAAATTCCTCGCGAATATCCGCGACGCCGACGCGATCTGCCAGGTCATCCGCGTCTTCGCCGACGACAACGTGGTGCACGTCGACGGCAAGGTCTCGCCCGCTGACGACATCGAGACCATCAACACCGAGCTGATCCTGGCGGACCTTCAGACGATCGAGAGGGCCATCCCTCGCCTGGAGAAGGAGATCCGGCTCAAAAAGGAGCAGATCCCGGTCCTCGAGGAGGTACGACGGGCTTTCGACGTCCTGAACGCCGGCCGGACCGTCTTCGGCGCTGGCCTCGACCGCATCCTGCTGCGCGAGCTGCACCTGCTTACTGCCAAGCCGTTCCTGTACGTCTTCAACCTCGACGAGGCCGGACTGTCCGACGTGTCCCTGCGCGCCTCGCTGTCCGAGCTGGTCGCCCCCGCCGAGGCTGTCTTCCTCGACGCACAAGTCGAGAGCGAGCTGATCGAGATGTCCGAGGAGGACGCCCTAGAGATGCTCCAATCGATGGGGCAGGACGAGTCGGGCATGCACCAGCTCGCCCGCATCGGCTTCGACACCCTCGGCCTGCAGACCTACCTGACGGCCGGCCCGAAGGAGTCACGGGCCTGGACCATCAAGAAGGGCGCCACCGCCCCCCAGGCCGCCGGGGTCATCCACACTGACTTCGAGCGCGGCTTCATCAAAGCCGAGGTGATCGGCTTTCAGGACCTCGTCGACACGGGCTCCGTGGCCGCGGCCCGCTCCGCTGGCAAGGCCCGGGTCGAGGGCAAGGAGTACGTCATGCAGGACGGCGACGTGGTGGAGTTCCGCTTCGGAGGGGCATCTACGAGTAAAGGTTGATTGCGCCCAGCAAGGGGCACGCTCGGCTGCCCAAGCGCGACCGGTTGACTGAGCAGAACCGTGCGCGACCACTCGGGAACCATGACAGCAGCGGACGAATTGGGCTACGCCAGTGGCAGCACGGCATGGCGCCACGTCCAGGGCGCCCTGGCCAACCACGCCACTGAGTCGGTCACGGAGCTGAAGGAGCTCGCAAGGAGCCGTCTGGAAGCGCTTCTGGCGGCCTGCTGGGACAAGGCAAGGGAAGGAGACCTGGCAGCGGTCAGAACCTGCCTGAGCGTCGTCCTGGCCGAGATCAAGCTGTATGGCCTTGTGCGTGGCGTTGTCCGGTGCACGCAGCCACAGACGGTGGTGCTGATGGAGAACGACTGCCGGCTGCGTGGGTGCCCGCAGCACGCCTGATCGAGGTGGACTCGGCGAGGCCGTTAGCTCCACTGGGGTGCGCCGAGGCGATGGAGGCCGTCCGTGTTCACCTGCTGTCCTGCCAGGATGATTTTGCCCTGGGCTTCCCTCAGGCTCGCTGCGCTTGGACTGGAACAGCCGCGGCCTTGACTGCCACTGCGCGTACATGCCGTCCAACCAGAGCTGCAGGACCGCTCAGGCCGCAGGTGTCCGCAGGGGCGTGGTCGTCGCAGAAGGAGCCGCTGGGGTAGTTGTCCAGGTCCAGAACGTGCCCGTGTTCGCTGAGGGTGAGCCGCTCCGGCCGGGCGATGTCCTGCTGGGCGATGGAGCGGGCGGTGGCGCGGCTGCCGGTGGTCGTCGTGATCTGGAACAGCTCGAGGCCGCCACCAAGGATATAGATCCCGTCCATGGCCTCACAGGGTTCTTGAAGGCCCGGCCTGCAGTCCTGATAGGTCCGGTAAGACACGATCCCGAGCCCGCCGGGGGTGATCGTCACCGAGCGGCCGTGGCCGCCCCAGTATTCGTGACGTAGAACGTCGACCACCGGCCGCGATGCCGGCACGGACAAGGGCTCACCGCGCAAGATCGACCTCGCCATCGCGGCGTGTCTCGCGTTCGAGGCCCGTGACGTCGCCGTGAAGGCTGGCGAAATGCCGGGCCGCACGCGCGTCGTCAACCTGAACGCGATTGTCGATGCAGCCGCGGGCCGCGAGGGATCAAGACCGTCGCCGACCTGGGCAAGAACAAGTACTTCGCCAGCGCGAGGGCTCTGGTCGAGCTCGGCGGCTAACTCCAGCTCATCCTGGCTGTCCGCTGGCCCGGCCAGTGCAATC
>JAYTHM010000045.1:0-2075 GCA_043732645.1 Frankiales bacterium | reverse complement strand
GCGACGAATGATCCCTCAGCAAGGTCATCGTCCCAGGTAGAAGGGCATTTGCGCTGCCGGCAGGCCGTCAACGATCACAATCCATCGGTGGATCCGGGTTAAGTCATCATGACGTTCTCTACGGCACGCCTCCCTACTCGACAGCGCCGGCACTGCTTCACCCGTTCGCGCCCTCTGTACCCTCAGCGCCATCGGCTATACACCTTCGCGCCGCTGACCAACCACGACGACGACAGGACCGGCCATGGCGACGCACCTCGTGGTGGAGACCAACCCCGGCGGACACCGTCTTAGCTACGTGAAGCTTCTGGCGGAGCGAGCGGAAGTCCTCTGGCTCACCAAAGCCGGCGCCCCCACGTCGACCGAGGCCCAAGAGCACCTCGCACCGGCCTTGCGTGCCAGCGCGGTCATCGCGAGCGGCGAGCGACAGTTGATCCTGCAGGCCTCCCACGTGGCTGCGGAGCGTGGTATCCACTACATCGTCGTTCCGGACGGCGATAAGCACCTGCGCGAGGCCCTCGCGGCAGTGCCCGTCTTGCGCCGCCGCCGTCAGCACCTCACGATCCTGGTCATGCGCAGCGGTCGCTCCGGCACGTCCCACCGGGCGGTGCTGTCCTTCGGAGTCAAGCGGGCCCTCGTTCGCGCCTTGGCGACCAGCCGCGCCGTTCGAGCCCTCCAGCTCACGGACTGCTACGGCGTGGGAAGGGCCGCCAACCTGCTGAGCCGTGCTAACCCGGTGCGCGACCCCATCGCCGGCGTCGCACCCGGCGAGAACCCGCTGGCGGCGCAGATGGCGGGCTCCCGCCCCTGGGTGGGCATCTGCGGGGTGATCGACGGGCGCAAGAACCCCGCCGTCGCGGCTCGGGCCGTGCTGCAGCACCCGCAGGCGGGCCTCGTGTTGGCCGGTGTCCAGACGGCGGCTACCCGGGCCGTGCTGGCCGAGGAACCCGCCGTGGCAATGCTCCGAGCCATGGGCCGCCTGGTCGAGCTGCCGGTGATGCTCACCGACGGGGGCCTCCGTGCCGTCGTGAGTGAGCTCCGGGCGGTGCTGGTGCTGTACGACAACGACTCCCCGAGCGGGATCATGGGCATCGCCTCGAGCATGGGGACGCCCGTCGTCGTCCCCCGCGGGGGCTGGCTGGAACGGATCGTCGAGGTCACCGGGTGCGGGGTCGCGAGCGCGCTAGACGCCGACGCAGTGGCCAGGGCGATCGAGACACTCGTCAGCGAGCAGGGCGCTTACAGCTCGGCCGCGGGCCGGGCGCTCCACGGGGTTGACCCCTCCGACTTCGCCGATGCGCTCCTACAGTGAAGAGCCCGTTGTTGAACCTGCACCGGGCAGCGCTCTACCCTACGTTTCCGCCTGGTTCCTCCATGTCTGCGCTCTTGGTCGAACACGAATCGTGAGGCCCCAGGCCCAACTCCTAGGCCAAGCCGAAATGGGGCTCTCCTGCTGGTTCCGTGGGTCGATTCACGCGGTGTGACGTCCGGGTAGGGGTGGGCAGTAGCCGCCGAGGTTGAGCATGGCGAGGGCGATCATGCCTCGGGGCTCTTGAACCCAAAGGCGATCCGGGTGAGGAGGCGGATCTTGGTGTTCGTGCTCTCGACCAGGCCGTTGGACAGTCGGTGCTCCAGGGTCGCGTCGATGGCCTCGCGGTGGGTGCTGATCCGGCGGCCGAGCTCGACGAAGCCCGGGATCCGGCAGCGTTGGGCCCAGCCGAGCCAGGAGTCCAGTAGCTGCTTGCCCTCCTCGCCCTTGAGGGCGAAGGCCTCCCGGAGTTGCTCCTTGATCAGGTAGGCCCGGAACAGCTGGTGGTTGACCTTCGCGACCCAGGCGAGCTTGGCTTGCTGCCGGCCGGTGAGGTTCTCCGGGTTCTTCCACAGCGCGTAGCGGGCCCCCTTCAGGTCGCGGGCGTGCACGCTCATCCCGCCCTTGCGGGCGGCGTTCCAGGTGTCGCGGCGGACCTGATCGAGGGCGTCACCAGCCCACGCGACGATGTGAAACGCATCGGCGCACCGGACCGCGTTGGAGCAGTGCGCAGCGACCTCATCGGCGATCCACCGGGCGGCGTCGG
>JAYTHM010000044.1:0-2079 GCA_043732645.1 Frankiales bacterium | reverse complement strand
GGCGGCAGTGTGCACGACGGCGCGGCGGTTGACCCTCAGGAGCACCGCATCCGCGCCGCGGCGCCGCGTTCCTCAGCCGGGGGTCGCCACGAATCCGTCCAGCAAGACCGCGGTACCGCGGCTGGCAGCCCGTCGGCTGCCGCGGACGACGAGCTTCACGGTATGCCGACCAGCGGTGCTCCAAACGACCACGCGGTACCGGGCATTGGTGGGACGGACGGCGTAAAGGTCCCAGCTGGTCGTGTAGCGACCGTCGACGTAGATCGCGACGAAGCCACTGGTCGGGCCGTAGAGCAGCAGCAGCTCGACCGACCGGGCTGTGACGGTCGCCGTGAGCGAGGCGCCCGGGACCGTGGAGCCCAGGTGCGACCCCTGGAAGTCCAGCGACCGGGCCGCGCGGGTCCAGCCGCGGGAACGCGCGAAGGACACGTCGTCGGTCGGCACCGTGAAGGGCTGCGTCACGACCGGACCAAGGTTGCCCGCCCGGTCCCTGGAGGTCACCTGCACGCGGTAGCTGGTGCCGACGCGCAACGGCACGATTGGCTGGGCGGGAGCAGACTCGGCGACGTAGATGGTCCGTCCCGCGAGGTCGCGGATCACGACCCGCCAGCTGCCGATTCCCGACACCGCATCGCGCCCGCCGAGGGTGAGGCGGACACGTGTGCTGTAGCTGTCCACGAGCCCGACAGTCACCGTCGTAGAGGTCGGCGGGACGGTGTCGTATACGACGTCACGGGTGACGGCGTGACAGGTCTTGCTGCTGTCCAACGCCGTCATGACGAGCTGGTGAACCCCCTGGTACGGGTGCGGGTCCAGCGCCGCCGTCGTCGGTGCGGTCGCCTGCTGACGAAGGCATCCCGGCACCGTCTCCCCCACCGAGAACCCCTGGTACGACGAATCTCTCGGCACCGCCACCGTCAACGGGACGTCCTTCGTACGGACGTAGGTGGGCGCCGTCACGACGGGGTCGGCGGAGGTCGCGGGGCGCGACACCCGGGACAGCACACCCTGGGCGGGAGCCCCCGGGCTGGTCGCGAGCAGATCCGGGCCGAGGGCGCTCCATCGGGGGACCCCCAAGCCGGTCACCTGGTCGTAGCCGGTGGTCGCCTCGAACAGCCCGTTGTGGCCGACGGTGACGTCGGCGAAGCCGGGGCTTGCCTGGTTGGCAGCGCTGGCGTACAGGGCGGGCAGGACGTTGCCCAGGCCCATGGCGGCACCTGCTCGGGACGACAGGGTGTCGGCAAGCATCGCCGCCCAGGTGGGGGCGGCGAGCGAGGTACCCCCCCCGACAGTCCAGCCGCCCTGGCTGGCGACGTAGACCCGGAGCCCGGACCGTGGGTCGGCGTCGGACGCGACGTCCGGGACGCGCCTGCGGTCGATCCTCGGGTTGCCCCCCTGGTAGCTCGGCAGCGGCTGTTCTACCGACTCGCCGCCCCCGCTGCCGTCACCGAGGTAGGTGCCGAAACCTGTGTCGTACCAGGCGATCTCGGGCTGGTTGGGGGTCAGCGTGGTGCCCCCGACAGCGACGGTGTTGACGTAGCTGGCTGGGAAGTCGACCTGCGCCTCGTTGTCCGGACTGTCGTAGCGGGAGCAGTCGAAGGCCGCTGAGTCTCCAGATGCGGCGAACAGCGTGGCGCCGGCGGCGACGAGGTGGTCGATGGCGGCGGAGTAGGCCACCCGGTCGGCTGCGGACTCGAAGGCGTCGTACTGCTTCTCGCAACTGCCCCAGGAGGTGCTGACAGCCTGCAGCTTGCCGTCCGCGGCGTCCTTGGCCATCTCCTGGAGGGCGCTGACGACGCCGCCGCTGGTGTTGGGGGCAAAGTAGAGGCGCTGCTTGGCCGCCGGCGCGGCAGCGAGCACGGCTTCGCTGTCAAGCGCCACCTCAAACTCGCTGCCGTAGCCGTCGAGGGCGTGCGGATGTGCCCCGTCGACCGAAATCTCGGTGACCTGACCGTCCGCGACGGTAAGCCCCTCGTGGGTGGCGTAGGTGGCGAGGTCCTTGGGGTCCCAGCCGGCCAGGTCGAGGATGCCGACCGTGACGCCCGCCCCCTTCCAGTCGGTCGGGACGTCGTAGGCCGC
>JAYTHM010000043.1:0-2083 GCA_043732645.1 Frankiales bacterium | reverse complement strand
TCCCACCGCATCCGTTCTGCCTGTGTGGGTGATGGCCGAGGTGCCATCCGTGGCGTACTGGATCCCGACGTACGCCCGGATGGGCATTCAGGGAGTGTCCATCGGCAGCAACGACCTCATCCAGCTGGTACTCGGCGTCGATCGCGACTCCGAGGTGTGCGCCGAGCTGTTCGACGAGTCCGACCCGGCCGTCCTCGACACCATCGCCCGCATCGCCCGCATCGTCCGGGCATGTCAGAACGTGGGCATCACCTCGTCGCTGTGCGGTCAGGCGCCCTCGAACCGGCCGGAGTTCGCTGACTACCTCGTGCGACTGGGTATCACCTCGATCTCGGTCAACCCTGACGTCGTCGACCCGGTTCGGCGCTCGATCGCCAGCGCCGAACGAGGGGTGCTTCTCGCCGGCGTCTGCCCGGAGCGCCGGGCAGGAACTGCGCTGCAGCCCCGCATCGCGACTCGGCACGCCGACCGGGCACGGCCGGCTGACACGTGACGAAGCAACGCCGGCGAGAGCCACCGTCGGCGACGTCGGCAGCGCCGCCGGGTTACCCGTCATGGCTGTCCCGTGACGTCGTGCTCCTCGACGGGCAGACCGTGTTTGTCCGGCCGGTCCTGCCCGCTGACCTCGATGAGTTGCGCCGCGCGATCGCACACGCCGACACCGCGACCGTCCGTAGCCGCTTCCTCGGTGGACGTCCACCGACCAGAGACGAGGAGCTCGCCCGACTGGTCAACCTGGACTATGACCGGCGACTGGCGGTCCTGGCCCTCTCGTCAGAGGACCGCGGGGTCGGCATTGCCCGGTACGAAGCCGATAGCGGCGCCGACATCGCCGAGGTTGCGGTGGCGGTCGACCCCGCATGGCGGCACATCGGCCTGGCGACTGCTCTTGTCCGGCTGCTGGCCGCGGGAGCAGTGCGCAACGGGGTCCTCCGCTTCAGCGCGGACTTCTTTGACGCAAACCGGGATGTCCATGACCTGTTCGCTGACACCGGCTTGGGCTACCAGACGACTGCCGCGGTTGCCGGTGTGGTGACGGCCGAGGTCATACTGCCGACGGATCCCGCTGATCTGCTGTGAACGCCTCCGCGGTGCGAGACGCACAGCTCAACGCTCTTCTTCGTCGATGGACGCGTCTACAAGCGCAAGAAGCCGCTTGCTCTTGGCTTCTCGGGCTTCCGCACACGTGAGGCGCGGATCACAGGGGGGCCAGGAGGAGGTCCGGCTCAACCGCTGGCTGTCGCCCGATGTCTACCTCGGAGTTGCCGACCTCGTGGGCACCGACGGCTGGCTGTGCGACCACTTCGTCGTCATGCGCCAGATGCCGGATGACCACCGGCTTGCGGTGCTGGCCAACTCCGGCCAGAACATCGACGCAGTACTGCACGACGTTGCCGGCCAGCTCTCCTCACTGCACCGACGATCACCGGCCCTCGAGGATCCCCGTCACTATGCTGGCGCCCATGCCGTCCGCCAGCTGTCGATGGCGGGCCTGGATGCACTGGTCGACTGCCCGGACCTGGTCTCCGAGCAGGTGCGCGAGCGCAGTCGGGAGCTCGTGCTGCATTGGCTCGCCGGGCTCGGCCCTGTTCTCGACGAGCGGGTCGGTCAGGGCCGCGTCTTCGAAGGACATGGCGACCTGCTTGCCGACGACATCTTCGCGCTGCCGGACGGAGCGCGGACCCTTGACTGCCTGGAGTTCGACAGGGCCTCCGGATCTGCGATGGGCTTGCCGACGCCTCCTTCTTGGCTATGGACCTCGAGCGGCTGGGCAGACCGGCGTTCGCGCGGACCTTTCTTACCGCCTGTGAGGACCTGGCGAGTGAACGCCCTGCCGCATCCCTCGAGGACTTTTACCTCGCCCACCGAGCACATATACGCAGCAAGGTCACGTGCCTGTGAGCGCGCCAGGACCCTGGCTCGAATGCTGCTGCCCGAGCACGCGAGCTGTCCGACCTGGCCCGTGCGCACCTCGAGCGCGGCCGCCCTCGTCTTGTGCTTGTCAGCGGACTGCCTGGCAGTGGGAAGACCACGATCGCCACGTACCTCGCGGCGACCTACGGCTGGGTCCACCTGTCCTCAG
>JAYTHM010000042.1:0-2083 GCA_043732645.1 Frankiales bacterium | reverse complement strand
CGGTGCCGTCCCCGACGGCGACGGGCGCCAGCACCAGCCGACCCCCCGCCGACTCGACAGAGTCGCTCAACACTGACGACATCAGACCACGGCTGTCCAGCACCGCGTCCTGGTCCGCGAGCACGACGTCGAGAACGAGGTCGGGAGCGTGGCCGGCCAGGACCTCCAGGTGTGCCTCGGGTGAGAAGCCGTCGGTCTCCCCCACCTGCGGAGCGAGGTTGAGGACCACCACCCGCTGCGCCGCGGTCTTGACGAGCGCGTCCCGAAGGTCCGGGACGAGCAGATGGGTCAGCACGCTGGTGAACCACGAGCCCGGGCCGAGGACCACAAGGTCGGCGTCAAGGACGGCCTGCACAGCCTCCTGGCACGCGGGCGGGTCCTCCGGCAGCAGTCGCAACGCGCACACCGAGCCCGCCGTCGTGGCTACGGCGACCTGGCCGATGACCTGCGTGACCTCGCCGAGGTCAGCCGGGTTGAGCCCGACGACCTCCGCGACGATCTGCAGCGGGGTGAGGCTGGCCGGCAGGACGCGTCCGTGTGCTCCGACGAGGCGGCCGACAAGGTCGAGCGCCTCGAGGACGCCGCTGGTGGTCTCGGTCAGGGCGGTCAGCAGCAGGTTGCCGACGGCGTGCCCGGCTAGCGGACCGGAACCGGTGAAGCGGTGCTGGAGCAGGCGCTGCCAGGTGACCGACCAGACGTCGTCACCGGCAAGCGCGGCCAGGGCCATCCGCAGGTCACCCGGCGGCAGGGCGCCGAGCTCGGTGCGCAGCCGGCCACTGGAGCCGCCGTCGTCGGCCACGGTCACCACCGCCGTCAGGTCGGTCGGCAGCTGACGCAGGGCGCGCAGGGATGCCGACAGGCCGTGTCCCCCCCCGAGGGCGACGACCTTCACTCGCGACCAAGGTCGCGGTGGTGGACCTGCACGTCGATGCCTTGTCCGTGCAGTCGCCCGCCGAGCTCCTCGGAAATCGCCACGCTGCGGTGCTTGCCGCCGGTGCAGCCCACGGCCAGTAACGCGTAGCGCTTGCCCTCACGGACATAACCTTCGGCGAGCAGCTCCACCACCGCCTGGTAGCGGTCGAGGAACTCCGCGGCGCCCTTTCGGGACAGCACGTAGTCGCGGACGTCCGCGTCCTGCCCGGAGTGGGGTCGCAAGGCCGGGACCCAGTGCGGGTTGGGCAGGAACCGGCAGTCGACGACGAGGTCGGCGTCGACCGGCAGGCCGTACTTGTAACCGAACGACATGACCGTCAGCTGGAGCGGCGCGGCCGCGGCGGTCTCGTCGAAGGCGGCACCGACGCGGGCCCGCAGCTCGTAGACGTTCAGGACGCTGGTGTCCAGGACGAGGTCGGCCTCACCGCGCTCCTCGCGCAGCAGGTCCCGCTCCAGGGCGATCGCCTCGACCAGGCCTCCCTCGCCCCGCATCGGGTGCGGTCGGCGGACGGAGTCGAACCGGCGCACAAGGGCCTCGTCGGAGGCTTCGAGGAACAGCACGCGGGCCGTCGTACCGCGTTGGGCAAGGTCAGCAAGAGCGGCCCGGAGCTCCCCCGCGAACGGCCGGGAACGCAGGTCGGTGACAACAGCGACCTTGGGCACGGCGCCCTCGGAGCCGACCGCGAGGTCGACCATCGTGCCGAGCAGCGACGGCGGCAGGTTGTCGACCACGAACCAGCCGAGGTCCTCGAGGCAGTGCGCTGCAGAGGACCTTCCCGCGCCGGACATGCCGGTGACCACCACGACCTGCAGGCTCACCCGATGACCTCCCCGGTCGTCGGGTCGAAAGCGGGCACGGCAGGTACGGCGGTCTCGCCGGCCCTCTCGCCGGACAGTGCCGCCACCACGGCTGCAGCGGTCGCGCGACCGATCCCGGGCACTGCCATAACCTCCTCCATCGACGCCGCCTTCAGGCTCTTCAGCGACCCGAAGTGTCGCAGAACTGCCTTCCGGCGGGTCTCCCCCAGACCGGTGATGTCGTCGAGGGCGCTCGTGGTCATCGCCTTGGAGCGCTTCTGGCGGTGGTAGGCGATCGCAAAGCGGTGCGCCTCGTCGCGGACCCGTTGCAGCAGGTAAAGGCCCTCGCTGG
>JAYTHM010000041.1:0-7186 GCA_043732645.1 Frankiales bacterium | reverse complement strand
CTGCGTGAGGTCACCGGCGACCAGGCGCTGTACGCCGCGGTGGGCGACCCGGCCGACCTCGCCGCCCGGCTGCTCGACGCGCTCGCCGACCCCTCCGGTACACCGGGACGGCTGGCCCGGCAGGAGCACGCGCGGGCGTTCACCTGGGAGCGGTGCGCGCGCGAGGCGATGGCCGTCTACGCGTCCGTCGACCACCGCAGACCGGCTCGCCACTGACGCCCGGGCCGCGCGAGACAGCGGCTTCGACGCGCACCCGACCACTTGCTCGTTCCTCGAGCGCATGCCACGTCCCACTTTTCCTTCAGCCCTTCCACGGACCTGCAGCTCGGCGCCCCCCGAGATATTCGCGGCTGCCTCTCGTACATCTTGCCGGCGCATGGCCGACCGCAGCCCGCGCTCGGCTTCGGCCAGGGGTTCTCCACACAGGAAACCGACAGCGTCGACACCTGGTACTGGTCGCGAGCATCAGCTGGGCTGTCGGTCACCAATCCGGCGGGTCCGGCCATCACGGTTCGGCTTCGCGGTCTCGTCCAGGTCGCCAACGCCGGGGCGCAGCTCGTGATCCGGGCCGACGGACGCGCATATCGCCTTCGAGTACCCGGCGGAGGCGAGACTCTGGACCTGCCCTTTGCGGTGTGGCCAGGCCATCGACGCCTGGACCTCACCACCGACAGAGGTTCACTTCCCATGTCGCGCAGTGAACAACGAGCCCCGCACATCCACCTCGTCGATCTTGTCGTCCAGCAGACCGCGGCTTCGTGTGATCACTCCACCGCCAGGCGAGTACTACTTGATCCCGACCGCTGTGGAAGAGGGCGTCACCTGGTACCGGGGCGCAGGCGACGAGTCGTCCGAACGGGTCATGCGCGTATCGGTGGTTTGAGGCGATCTTCCCGTCGGTGCCCGTGCTCGGGCACGTCGAGAACGGCCACGAGCGACGGCAGCACCCGCCGACCGATGGCTCCCCAGTCGTAGGTCTGCTCGACGGCCCGGCGCGCGGCCGCCGTGCGGGACCGGGCGCCTTTGGCGTCGGCGAGCTCCGCCCGGATCGCCTCGGCGAACGCCGAGACGGTCGCGACGCGCACGTGGGCAGGCTCGACCGCCAGGCCGCGCAGCCCGATCAGGGTCGTCACGACGGGCGCGCCGGCCGCGAGGTACTCGACGACCTTCAGGTTGGTCCCCGAGCCGCTCTTCAACGGTGCCAGGGCCAGGTCGACGGACGCAAGGAGCACCCGCTTCACGGCGTCGGATACTTCACCGAGCAGCAGGACGTTCGGAGGGACGTGGAGACCCAATAGCGCCCCGCAATGGCTCCCCACCAGCAGGAAGCCAGTCGTCGGTAGTCCGGGCGCAAGCTGCAGGATCTCCTCGGCAGCCTCGTTGTTCGGCAGGTGCCAGCTGCCGAGGAACAAGGCCAGCGACGTGACACCAGGTAGGTTCCCTCCGTCCCGCATGCTCGTGAGCCACCGGTCGCGCCGGGTGTGCCGCTGGTCGAGGGCGGTGAACGGGACAGCGTCGAGGTCGACGCCGTTGGGCACCGGCAGGAACCGGTCTTGGGGCGTGCCGTAAAAGGTCTGAAGGTTCTCCCGGTCCTCGTCGGACACGGTCCACACCTGGACCGCCTCGGCGCAGGCCGCCTCCTCCACCGCGTGGACCTGCTGGCGCAGCCGGTCCCCGACCGGGGTGTCGGGCAGCAGCTGGGACTTCAGGACGAGCTCGCAGTTGTACGCGTCATAGACCACGGGCACCCGGGTGCCCTGCAGCTGCACCGCTGGGTGCAGGAACGGATCCGCGAGGACCACCCCGGCTGCCCCGCGCAGCGCCTTCGCGAGGGCGTCAAGGTAGGCGGGCGTCCGCGTCACGAGCTGTCCAGCGACGATGTCGCTGACGGGCATGCCCACCTCGATGGTGACCGCGGTCTCGGCCGCCTGGTGCTCGGCGCTGCGGGGGATGACGCGCTCGACGAACCCCGGACGGAGCTGACGCACGGACGCCTGGACCGTCGGCGTGCCCAGGCACAGGATCTCGATGTCGAACTTGTCGCACAACGCTCCGTAAAGGTGGTACGCGCGGATCTGGCCGCCGCCGCGCGGCGGCCAGATCGGAAACGTCGACGTCACCACTAGGCGGGGGCGGCCGGTCGAGCGGCCGAGCAGGCCAGTGCCCTCAGGCCGGAGCAGCTCGCGCACAACCCGACCCCAGGTGTTGCGGCTGACCGAGCGCCGGGCTGCGTCGGCGACGTGCGGCTGCGCGGCGAGCCGCTCCAGCTCGGCCAGCCCCCGTCCGAGCGACTCCGCGTCCGGCTCGACCACCACCCCGTTGCTCCCGGGCACGACGAACTCGAGCGGACCTCCCGAGTCGGTCGTCGTCAGCACCGGCTTGCCGGACGCGAGGGCCTCATGGGTGATCAGTCCGAGGTCCTCGTCGAACGGCACGAAGGCCACCCCTACCGCACGGGCGTAGTGGGACACCAGCTCGTCTGGCTCAAGGCGGCCCACCCACTGGATCCGGGGCTCGTCCGTGGCCAGCTGCTGCAGCCGAGCGGTCTCCGGTCCCGTACCCGCAATGAGCAGCGGGAGCTCGCCGCGGTAACGCTTCATGCCCTCGACCAGCAGGTCGAGGCGCTTGGCGGCGTCATGTCTGCTGGCCGTGAAGAAGTACCGCCCCGGCTCTTCGTGCAGGCCCAGCAGGTCCGACGGGGGATGCACCACCGAGACGGTGGCCTCCGGCGGGAAGTAGCTCGTGCGGCGCGCCACGGTCTGGGAGATGGCCAGGTGACGGGAGACGGCCCCGGGACGCAAAGCCTGGCGGTCCAGGCCGTGCACCATGGTGCGGGCGAGAGGACCGGGGAACCGCAGCTCGGGCGCGTCCGTCCCGATGTCCGCAAGCGTCGCCCGCCAGGACTCGAACAGCTCGGCGACGGGGAGCCCGGCGGCCAGGCGGGCCACGGCGGAGAGCAACCGGCGCACGCTGGGCCGGTTCGACGTTTCATACTCCGGCTGCCCGAACAGGTCGTAGCTGTCGTAGAGGCCACGCAGCGGGTGAAGCATGTAGACCACATGCCTCGGGTGAGTAACCATCCAGGCCGGATACTTGCCGCTGATGACCAGGTCGAAGTGCGACAGGTCGAGCCGGGAAAACGCCTCGTAGGCCGCCATCACCTCCGGTAACGCCGTCTCCCTGATCGGGATCTTGACGAGCTCGACGTCGTGCGGTGTCGAAAGGTGCAACTCCCGGTGAAGGCCGACCCAGACCGCCTCGGCGCCCCCCGGGGCGAAGGGAACCGGACTGGGCGCTACGATTGCAATCTTCACGTCAGGGTGCGGTTCCTGCGACGAGGTCGACGGCCGCGAGCAGCTGCTCTCGCGCCCGCGCGACGGTCCGGTCGCCCACCGTTTCCCGACCTGCCTTGCCCATCTCGCGCGCCATGCTCGGGTCGGCCGCGAACCGAGCCACCGCCTCGGCGATCGCAGCGCCGTGGGGCTCAACGACGAAGCCGTTCTCGCCGTCGCGCACCAATGCGGTGAGGCCGCCGCCGTCGCGGCAGACGATGACCGGCTTGCCGTGGGCCATGGCCTCGAGGACGGATAGCCCGTCGTCCTCATCGTAGGCCGGCGCGACGACGCACAAGGCGGAGCGGTACTGCGCGTCACGCTCCTCGTCCGGCACTCGTCCCGCGACCCGGATGCGTTCGTGCCGTCCCGTCGGGGCACCGGCGGCAAGGCCGAGGTTCAGCCACAGGTCCTCCGGCCCCAGCGACGCCGGGTCGACCCCACCGGAGCCGAGCCGCCCGGCGAGCTCGCGCACGAAAGGCAGCCGCCCGCCCGCGCCGACCAGGACACCCTCCTCGCGGGGGAGAAGGGCCAAGGCCTGCACCACCAGTTCGGTGCGCTTGGTGAATTCGTGCCGACTCACACACAACACGTGCTCGAAGGCCAGGTCGTCGACGCCGGGCACCTCCGGCGCGGCAGCCTCGTACAGGCTGATCCCAAGGTCGGGCCCTTGGAACTGCCGCAGCCTCTCCTCGATTCGGCCGGACCCGGCGAGGAAGTGGGTGACGCCCCGGAAATCCTCTGCCTCTGCGGAGCGCACCATGCTGGCCGCAAGGGCGTGGACGCCGGCTAGAGCTCGTCCGGCCTCCACCCACACGTCCGCGAGGTCGTAGAACGCGCGGGCGTGATGGTAGAAAAGCGCGAGGTGCCTCGGGTGCCGCACGGCGTAGGACGGCGGCTGGGTAGACACCACCAAGTCGAAGTCGTTCAGGTCCAGGGCCCGGAAGCGCTCGAGCAGCGCCATGTGAGTGAACCACTCCGGCGCGGCCTGCCAGACGGCATCGCTGACAGGCACGCCGTACACCTGCCGCTCGAGCGCGGTGGCATCCACCGTCACCTGCTGCACCTCGTGACCAGCGCCACGAAGGTCGGCCGAGGTGCGGTCGACCACCAACTCGAAGCCGCCGCTGATGCGCCAGTCCGGCTTGACGAGGGCAATCCTCACCCGACCACCTCAGCCCGTCGCGCCACCAGGAGGTAGTCCTGCGGGCCGAACAGGGCCCACTCGACGGCGTCGACGAGCCGCCTCAGCCGAGGGTCGTCGTAGCCCTCCTCGGGGCCTGCGCCGCGCAGCACGTGGTCCTCGACCACCGGGTGCACGAAGTGCACCTCGACGTCGACGAAGCCGCGCGACTCGACGAGGAAGCGCAGGAACTCCGGGTGCAAAGGCCGCAGGTGCGTGGGGTCGAGGTAGAAGCCCGCCGCGCCAACGTTGAGGTTGGTGGGGTTGGGGGTCTCCAGCAGCAGCCGGCCACCAGGACGCAGCGCCAGCAGGCTGGCGTCGAGCAGCCTCCCGAGCTGGTCGAGCCGCAGGTGCTCGGCCACGTGGAAGGCCGAGACGGCCTGCAGCGACGACTCCCGCACCTGCTCCAGGTGCTCCACCGCGTCGGCGTGCACGGCGCACACGCCGTGCGCGACGGCCTCGGCCACCATCTCGGCGTTGGCGTCGACGCCGTACGAGGCGACGCCGTGCCCGCGCAGCAACTCCAGCCACTCCCCGCGGCCGCAACCGAGGTCCAGGAGCGGGAAGGAGGCGTCGCCCAGGTCCGTCACGAAGCGCAGCGCGTCCTTCTGTCGCTCCCAAATCTCGTCGCGGGTGCCGCGGAAGGACAACTCGAAGTCGACGTAGGTGCTCTCGTCGAGGGCCTCGGGGGTCGATCCCTTGGCAGGCGCCCCACCGGGAACGGGCGCCGGGAACTCCGCGTGGCGCAGCGCACGATTGAGCCGCGCCCTGGTCCGGCGCAGTTCGCTGCGGTCGTGGCTGGCCACGCCCTCGGCCTGGTCGAGCCTGTCCATCAGGCCGCGCAGGTCCTTGTGGACCGTGGCCAGCACCGCCGTCGAAGCGGTCAGCCGCACGTCGTGCGAGCCAGCCAGGTCGTGAAGCTCGGAAGCGAGCAGCTCGAAGGAGTCCTGCGCACCAAACTCAACAGTGGTGAGCTGAGCGCTGAGGGTGCTCTGCATCCGGCTCGTCTCGGCAGACTGCCGGGCCACCTCCTGCCTGAGCTCCTGCCTGAGCTCCTGCCCGAGCTCCTGCAGCTGCAGGAGCTGCAGGTCGTGCTGGCCGACCACGGCGCCGAGGTGGGCCACGGTCGCGTCGAGGCTCTCCACCCCCTCGGCGATCGCCTGCCCCGCCGCCACCAGCCGGTGGGTGAACAGGCGGGACACGCGCAGGAGCGCCCGCTTGGTGCGCCGCAGCCGGGTCGGGCCGCCCACCACGTTCTGTTCCGACAGGTGGACGCGGGCAGCGTGCAGTTGGGCATGGGTGGTCGTGTTCGGGGGTGCCTGCACTTCCTGGCTCGCAACAACAAGGGCAGCCTGGGTTGAGGGGACATACGCTCCCGAGGCAGCGCGCCGCTGCACCTCGATCATCACGGCCAGAGCCTGGAGACCCGCATCGTCGACATCCGTTATCGTCGCCGTCACGCTCGCTTCCGTGTCTTGCCCCACCCTGGGCTCTGACCTTACTCGTGTTCGGCCGACTTGGCGGGAGACGCGCGACTCCCGACGCAGCCTTCCGGGACACCTGGTGGGTCCCGATAGGGTGCCCGCATGAGGCGCATGAATCTGACGGAGGCGATCGAGATCGCCAACGCCTATCAGCAGTTCGGCGAGACGTTCCCCCCCAAGACTCGGCTCCGGGCGGTCAAGCGGCTCGAGCAGGCGCTCGGCGCACCGGTACTGCGCAAGCAAAAGAAGTTCAACCACGCCGTGGTCGACGCCCTCGAGGCGCTGCGGGTCGGGATGGAGCACCGCAGCGACGGGGGCCAGCGCGCCGCCTACGCGTCCCACCACGAGGGCATCGCCGCGCTGCGACGTGACATGGTGATGCTGCAGCAGGAGCTGGCCGACACCAAGCGCGAGCTGCAGCGGACGCAGCTCGATCAGCGCAAGACCGTCGGCCAGGTCGATGTCTTCCTCAACCGGGTGCGCGCAGCGCTGCCCGAGCAGCCACCGATGACGGACCTCGCGGCGATGCCCGAGGCCTGGGATGAGCTCTACAACACCTTCGAGGACCTGCTGCGCGGCAGCTTCGAGGACATCCAGGGCCGTCTGAAGGTCTACCTGCCCGACCTGCCGGCCGGCGGCTCCGAACCGGTCGTCGACATCGGATGCGGCCGCGGAGAGTGGCTGGGCCTGATCAAGGACAACGGCATTACCGCGTACGGCGTCGACAACAACCCGGCCGTCGCCGACCGCGCGGCTGGCCTCGGGCTCGACGTGCGCACCGCCGACGCGCTCGAGCACCTGCGCCAGGTCCCCGAGCGCAGCCTGGCCGCAGTCACTGCCTTCCACGTCGCTGAGCACCTCCCCACGCCGCTGCTCATCGAGCTCATCGACCTGTCGCTGCAGGCCCTGCGGCCCGGCGGCAAGCTGATCCTTGAGACGCCCAACCCGGCGAACCTGTCGGTCGGTGCCTGCACCTTCTGGCTGGACCCGACTCACCTGCGGCCGCTGCCACACGAGCTGCTGTCGTTCCTGGTCTCCAGCCGCGGCTTCGCCGACGTCGAGACCCGCCCGCTGTTCCGCGGCGAGCCGCCGGTGCCCGAGACGAACTCGGAAGACCCGTCCGTGCAGGCGGTCGTCCGGCTCGTCAACCACCACCTCGGCGCGGCCAGCGACTACGCGGTCCTCGG
>JAYTHM010000040.1:0-2088 GCA_043732645.1 Frankiales bacterium | reverse complement strand
GCCCCGGTCAGGGCCTGAGCCCTGTGGTGCGCGGGACTGGCCAGGCCCACGACCCCCACTGCGGCCACCACGATAGGCAAAGATAAAGCAACACGAGCAAACCCGCGCACAACGACCTCCGCACGCCGTCCGGGTTAGCTGTCGGGTTCGGGCTCGGCTGCCCGGTCTAGAGACTTCACCCCAAGGACGTGAGTCCGCGTGCGTGGATCCCCGGTAGCAGCCCAAGGTCACGTCCGGATCGGGCGGACTGCCTGAGGCGACCCCGGGACGGAACGGCACTGGACCGTTCACCTACAAATCTAGCCAGTAAACAAGCGTCCGGCCATCCAGGCATCGCAACGCCCAGGCTCGGCCGAGGCGACGCCGACGCCGAGGACCTGCTGCGGATCTCACGCCTCGCGGGCGAGGTCAGAGCAGACCCAGACTCGCACGAGAGTGTGAACGGAAAGTCAGTAGCGACCTCGGTGCGACACCTTCCGGCGATGCCGGTAGAGAAGCCCCGCGGACTGCCGGTCGGAAGAGCGCTCGTCTTGGGGTGGCGCCGCGCACGCCCCGTCGAAGCCCTGTCGACACCCTGTCGACACCCTGTCGGCGGAGACCGACGCCAATCCACCTGCCATCCATGGCAATGTAACTGGCACTGCCGAGCGCACGGGCGGCTGCCTGGGAACAACCTTGGTCGACACCTATCGGCGTGGCGCTCTCAGTCGGTTGTCTGCGCGTCCTCGCACCTGATTTTGGCTGGCCCCGCCAGCCGTGTGCCGACTCGTAGTGGTGGCACTGGCCACGAACTCTTGGACGGTGGCGCTGACCGCGGCAACGTCCTCGATGTCGGCGTGACCGACGCCGGGGACGACGAGAAGGCGGGCCGTGGGTGCCACAGCGGCCAACTGGTGGGCGTCGGTGACCGGCACGACCTGAGGGCGTGTCCTCGGTGGCGACGTACACACGGGGCCGGTCGGCGATGGCCAGGTACTCGCGGCGGTAGTCGTCGTCGTACCAGTCGCGGACCGGCGCTGGCCGGGCCCGCTCGTCGTGCCGGTCGCGCTCGTTCACGATGCGTCCCCCGTTCCCCAGTTGGTCCCCAATCTGGTTGAGCCCTCGGGAGTCAGCGACTCTCACAGTCCCGATGCCCAGCGTAAAGCGGGTTTCTTGGGCCCCTACGCGGGCCAGTGAGAGCACCCAGACACCACTCATCACCCCTCACAGTCGTGGGTTCGAGCCCCACCTGCCCCATGGCAAGAGAGCCTCAGCTCCGAGGGCATGGTGAGCGGACCCGAGGGCTCAGGCCCCCAACCAAGATCATGTTCACACTTGACCGCGAACCCGCCGGTCACGCCCGTCATCCCGCAACCGCCGCCGGCCTGCTGCTCGCGCACTCAGGTGCCCAGCTCGCTGAGTTGGAGTTGGTCCTGGCCGACAGCCAGATCACCCACACCGTCGACCTCTCCGGCCACGTCGTTCCTGGCCGGCTCGAGGGCTGCGTGCCGCCTTCGACGCCGCGGTCGCCGTGGCGCAGCGTCCACCGGCCGTCGAACCGGCAGCGCTGGCTCGCTCCACGTGGTGCGTTGAGGACTTCGGCTCGGCCAGGGCAGCACCGTCGTGCACCGCCCGTTAGGGGTAGTCGACCACCGTCACCGGCACGTCCGGGTTGGCGATGGTCGACGAGCCGCCGGTGTCGTTGACGACGTGCCGAATGCCACCCTTGCCGTTGGCCGCATCGAGGAAGACCTACAGCAGGTCATGCAGGTGCACTCCCGGCGTCGTCGGCACCTCGAAGGCGTGCTCGGCGAAGATGTCGATGCCCTGGATGAAGAAGCTGTAGGACCCCATGCCCGAGCCGCTGAACTGCTTCACGCCGGGCGACACCACAAGGGCGGAGTAACCATCGGTGGTCGGCGTTGGGCGCCAGGACGCTTGACTCGGCACGTCGTAGGGCAGCTCGTTTTGGAAGAAGATCACCGAGCCTCGCTCACCGTCCCAGATGACTTCCGACTTCTGGTAGTGCTCGACGAACAGGCCGGTGGCCGCGACGTGGTCGCCGTTGACGACGAGGCCCGTGTCGGCGGTGTTCTGCGTCCAGCCGAC
>JAYTHM010000039.1:0-7203 GCA_043732645.1 Frankiales bacterium | reverse complement strand
CGAGGTCCTGAAGACTGGTGATTTCTACCGGCCCGCCCACCAGCTCATCTTCGACATCGTCATCGAGCTGTACGGCAAGGGCGAGCCGGCCGACGCGATCACCGTCGGCGCCGAGCTGACCAAGAACGGCGACGCCGGGCGGATCGGCGGGATGCCGTACCTCCACACGCTCGTGTCGACCGTGCCGACCGCCGCCAACGCGGGCTACTACGCCAAGATCGTCGCTGAGCTCGCGATCCTGCGGCGCCTGGTCGACGCCGGCACCCGGATCGTCCAGCTCGGCTACTCCGCGGAGGGCCAAGAGGTCGACGACATCGTCGACCGGGCCCAGCAGACGATCTACGACGTCACCGAGCGGCGTACGTCGGAGGACTACACGCTGCTCGAAGAACTGATGCAGCCCACGATGGATGAGCTCGAGGCGATCGGCGGCCGGGCCGGGATGATGTCCGGCGTCCCGACCGGGTTCGTCGACCTCGACACCCTCACGAACGGCCTGCATCCCGGCCAGCTCATCGTCATCGCAGGCCGTCCCGGCCTGGGCAAGGCTCTCGCCCTCGATACCCCGCTCGCCACCCCGACGGGCTGGACCACGATGGGCACCGTCGCCGTGGGCGACCGGCTGCTCGGTGGCGATGGCGTGCCGACCCGTGTCGTGGCGGCCACCGAGGTCCTGCTCGGCCGGCCCTGCTTCGCGGTGACCTTCAGCGACGGCACCGTCCTGGTTGCCGACGCCGAGCACCAGTGGCTCACCGACGCCGTCACCGGCGGCCGTTCCATCCGTACGACGGCCGAGCTGGCCACCTCCGTCCGGGTTGGCCACACCGTGCCGACTGCCCAGGCCCTCGACCTGCCGGAGGTGGACCTGCCGACAGTGCCCTACACGCTGGGCGTGTGGCTGGCCGGCGGCTCGACCGACCCGCAGGTGCAGATGCTCACCGCTGCCGAGGTCGTGCCCGACACCGACCGGGCCGCCGTGCTTGCGCGGCTGGCCCGCGGTTCGCTGGCTCAGCGCCGCGACGCCCTCGCCGGGATCGCCGACGTGCTCGGCGAGATCGACGTCAACGGCTCGGTCGCCCTACCGCTGTGGGCGCGCGAGCTCGCCCTCGGCATGGGACACGTCGCCGTGGTCCGTCAAGACCGGGTCGAGATTGTCACTGACGAGCGCGTCTTCCGCCGCGACGACCGTGCGCTCAGCCACAAGGAGGCGCTGGCCGCGCAGGTCCTGCTCACCGGTCGCCGCACGATCGTCAGCGTCACCCGCGTGCTGTCCGTGCCGGTCCGTTGCGTGGAGGTCGACAACGCCGATCACCTCTACCTCGCCGGTAAGGCGATGGTGCCGACCCACAACTCCACGCTCGGCCTCGACATCGCCCGTAGCGCCTCGATCAAGCACGGCCACCCGTCGTGCATCTTCTCGCTCGAGATGAGCAAGACCGAGATCACGATGCGCCTCCTGTCGGCCGAGGCGCGGGTGCCGCTGCACCACATGCGTTCCGGTTCGATGACCGACGACGACTGGGCCCGCCTCGCCCGCCGGATGGGCGAGGTCGCCGAGGCGCCGCTGTACCTCGACGACTCGCCGAACCTGACGATGATGGAGATCCGGGCCAAGGCCCGGCGACTGAAGCAGCGCAACAACCTCAAGCTGATCGTCATCGACTACCTCCAGCTGATGAGCGGCAACAAGAAGGCGGAGTCGCGTCAGCAGGAGGTCTCGGAGATCTCCCGCGCCCTGAAGCTGCTCGCTAAGGAGCTCGAGATCCCGGTCATTGCGATGAGCCAGCTCAACCGTGGCGCCGAGCAGCGGACCGACAAGAAACCGATGCTTGCCGACCTTCGCGAATCAGGATCTATCGAACAAGATGCCGATATAGTGCTTTTGCTCCATCGCGAGGATGCTTACGAGAAGGAGAGCCCCCGGGCTGGCGAGGCCGACTTCATCATCGCCAAGCACCGCAACGGCCCGACCGCCGTGATCACTGTGGCCTTCCAGGGCCACTACTCGCGCTTCGTCGACATGAGCCCCAGCTAGAGCTAGAGACCAAACCTGACGGGGCCGTGGAGGTCGTCCGCCGCAAGGTGTGGGCCATGTCGGTGCCCATCCCGTTCGACCGCGACGAGATCCACGTGTCGATCAGGTTCGGCGTTGTCGACCACGTCCGGCAGCTCCCCGGCCGAACCGATCCGGGACGTCGACGCCGCGATGGTCCGCGCCAAGCAGCTCGGCAAGCGCCGCTTCGAGGTCTTCGACGAGGCCATGCGTGAGCGGGCCAGCGGGCGCGCCCACGTGGCCGGCTGCCTCACGAGGCGCGGGTCCCCGGGCGGGTCCTGGTCCACCACCAGCCGGTGGTCGAGCTCACGACGGGGAGGGTCGCCGGTTTCGAGGCGCTCGCCCGGCTCGTTGACGACAGCGGGCGGGTGCTCCTGCCTGCCCAGTTCCTCGACGTCGCCCTGGAGTCCGGTGCCGTCGCCGCACTGGACGACGCCGGGGTGCACATGTCGTTGGACGACTTCGTTACCGGCTGGGCCGCGCTGACTTACCTACGTCGTTTCCTCGGACCGTCATGAAGATCGACACCTCCTTCGTCAGCGGGATGACCCACCAGCGTGAGGACCACGCGATTGTGGTCTCGGTGGCGCACTTCGCCACGCACCTCGGCCTGTGGTGCACGGCGGAAGGTGTCGAGAGGATGGTTGCACGGCCACCCGACCGCGCCGGCGCTTGGGCTGCTCACGTGAGTGTCCTCGCGAAATCCGAACGTCCGGGCCGGGCCCACGAGTGGGGCCGACCCGGACGGCGGGGTTACGCAACACCCAAGACCAAGGGGGAGGTCAGACCAGGTCGAAGCGGTCCAGCATCATGACCTTGTCCCAGGCCGCGACGAAGTCGCGCACGAACCTCTCTTTCGCGTCGGCGCTGGCGTAGACCTCGGAGATGGCCCGCAGCTCGGAGTTGGAGCCGAAGACCAGGTCGACGCGGCTACCGGTCCAGGAGGCGGAGGGCGAGGTCCCGTCGTACAGGCCCTCCTCGGCGGCCGGCTCCCACGTGACCGAGCCGTCCAGGAGGTTGTCGAAGAAGTCGTTCGTCAAGGTCTCCGGCGTAGCGGTGAGGACGCCGACGGACGAGCCGCCTGAGTTGGCGCCCAGGACGCGCAGGCCACCGACGAGGACGGTCATCTCGGGGGCGCTGAGGGTGAGCAGGTTCGCCCGGTCGATCAGCAGGTACTCGGCGGGCAGCCGGTGGCCCTTTCCGAGGTAGTTGCGGAACCCGTCGGCGGTCGGCTCGAGCGGCGCGAACGACTCGATGTCGGTCTGCTCGGGAGTGGCGTCGGTGCGGCCCGGGGTGAAGGGGACGCTGACGCCGGAGGCCTTCTCGATCGCGGCGCAGCCGCCGAGGACGATCAGGTCGGCGAGCGAGACCTGCGTGCCGAAGGATGCCTGGATCTCCTTCAGGGTCCGCAGGACCGGGGCGAGCGACGACGGGTCGTTGACCTCCCAGCCGGTCTGCGGCTCGAGGGCGATCCGGGCGCCGTTGGCGCCACCGCGCTTGTCGCTGCCACGGAACGTCGAGGCTGACGCCCACGCGACCGAGACGAGCTGCGAGACGGAGAGGCCGGAGGAAAGGATCTGCTCCTTGAGGGCGGTGATGTCGGCGGCACCGATAACCTCGGCAGGGGCGGCTGGGAGCGGGTCCTGCCAGATCAGGGTCTCGGACGGGACGAGCGCGCCGAGGTAGCGCTGGATCGGGCCCATGTCGCGGTGGGTCAGCTTGTACCAGGCGCGAGCGAACTCGTCGGCGAGCTCCTCCGGGTGCTCCAGGAAGCGCCGCGAGATGGGCTCGTAGATCGGGTCGAAGCGCAGCGCCAGGTCGGTCGTCGCCATCATCGGCGCGAGCTTCTTCGACGGGTCGTTGGCGTCCGGGACGGTGATGCCGCCACCACCGGCGGGGTGCCACTGCTGCGCGCCGGCCGGGCTGCGGCCGAGCTCCCACTCGTAGCCGAAGAGGATCTCGAAGTAGCGGTTGTCCCAGGTGGTGGGCGTGTCCGTCCAGGCACCCTCGAGGCCGCTGGTGATCGTGTCGGTGCCCTTGCCGCGGCCGAAGCTCTGCTTCCAGCCCAGGCCCATCTGCTCCAGGGGCGCGCCCTCGGGCTCGGGGCCGACGTACTGGTTGGGGTCGGCCGCGCCGTGCGCCTTGCCGAAGGCGTGCCCACCGGCGATCAGGGCGACCGTCTCGACGTCGTTCATGGCCATCCGGGCGAAGGTCTCGCGGATGTCGCGGGCGGAGGCCATCGGGTCCGGCGTACCGTTCGGGCCTTCGGGGTTGACGTAGATCAAGCCCATCTGGACCGCGGCGAGCGGACCCTCCAGCTGGCGGTCGCCGATGTACCGGTCGTCGCCGAGCCAGGTGTCCTCAGGACCCCAGTAGATGTCCTCATCGGGCTCCCACACGTCGGCGCGGCCGCCGGCGAAGCCGAAGGTGGCTAAGCCCATCGTCTCCATGGCGCGGGTGCCGGTGAAGACGATGAGGTCGGCCCAGGAGACGCTCTGGCCGTACTTGGCCTTGACCGGCCACAGCAGGCGGCGGGCCTTGTCGAGGTTGCCGTTGTCCGGCCAGCTGTTGAGGGGCGCGAAGCGCTGCATGCCGGCACCGGCCCCGCCGCGGCCGTCGCTGGTCCGGTACGTCCCGGCGCTGTGCCAAGCCATCCGGACGAAGAAGGGTCCGTAGTGGCCATAGTCAGCCGGCCACCAATCCTGTGAGGTCGTCATGAGCGTGTCGACGTCGGCCGTGAGTGCGTCGAGGTCCACAGCCGAGAAGGCAGCCGCGTAGTCGAAGGCCGCCCCGAGCGGGTTGGCGACGGCAGGGTGCTTGCGCAGGATCTTCAGGTTCAGCTGGTTGGGCCACCAGTCGCGGTTGCCCGCTCCCTCGGTCGGATGGTTGGGGCGGACGGCGACGGGACAGCGGGCCTCACTGGCCTCGGACTGCATGTCTCCGACAACGGCGTCGTGGGTCTCAGGCACGGGATTCCTTCCGGGACGTGATGGTGTGCAGGGGTGGAGCAGAGGTCAGGGGTGGAGCAGAGGTCAGGGGGAGGCAGGCGGGGCACAGGCCCCAGTAGACGACCTCGGCCTCGTCGATGACGAAGCCACGGTCGTTGGACGCGGTCAGGCAGGGGGTGTCGCCGGTGGCGCAGTCGACGTCGGCGATCACACCGCACGACCGGCACACGACGTGGTGGTGGTTGTCGCCCACCCGCGACTCATAACGTGCCACGGACCCCTGCGGCTCGATCTTGCGGACCAGGCGGGCGGCGGTCAGCGCCTTCAGCACGTCGTACACCGCCTGGTGTGAGACCTCGCCGATGTCCGCCCGGACCGCCCGAAGGAGCGAGTCCGTGTCGGCATGCGGATGGGTGTGTACGGCGCAGAGCACCGCCACCCTGGGTCGCGTGACCCGCAGGGCAGCGCCCCGCAGCGACTGCTCGAGGTCCGACGAAAGGGGCATGGTAGAAGTGTCCCGTGCTTTCTGGAACGAGTCAAGACAACCTGGCGGTAAGACTTCTGCTGTGGCCACCGCACTGAGAGCTCGCCTGTGAACGCGCGCACCCCCGTCATCGTGGGTGTCGGTCAGCTTCGGGCCAACCGGGAGCGCACCGTTGAGGGGGCCCGCGAGCCGCTCGACCTGCTCGTCTGTGCTTGCAGGGAGGCGGCGAGGGACGCCGGCGCTCCGGAGCTGCTCGCCTGCGTTGACGCCGTACACGCGGTGAAGGTTGCGAGCTGGGCCTATGCCGACCTCGCCGCCACCGTCGGCCGGGCGATCGGCGCCGCTCTGCGGACCTGCGTCGACACCGAGCTCGGCGGGCACCACCCGGTCCGGCTGCTGGAGCAGGCAGCCGCTGCCATCTGGGCTGGCGACAGCGAGGTCGCCCTCGTCATGGGCGCCGAGGCACAGGCCAGCGTCTCGCTGCTCGGCAAGGCCGGCATCGATCCGGTCGCCGATCTCGGATGGAGTGCGAGTCCCGGTGGGGCGCCGCACTTCGACCCCGACCAGCTCGGGTCAGCAGCAATGCAGCAGGCCGGGTTGGTGCTCCCGACGCGGGTCTACCCGATGTATGAGAACCGTCTCCAGGCCGACCTGTCCCTCACCCCCGAGCAAGGCGCGGCGTGGTCGGCTCAGCTCTATGCTGACCTCAGCGTCGTGGCTGCCGGACAGCCCGCCGCCTGGAACCAGCAGGCCCTCAGCGCCACCGAGGTCGGGCAGGTCGGCCGGGACAACCGCATCGTCTGCGAGCCCTATCGGCTGTCGATGAACGCGATGCCGCACGTCGACCAGGCGGCTGCACTGATCATCACGTCGCTCGGCAGGGCTCGTGAGCTCGGCCTCGTCGACCTCGTCTACGTGTGGGGTGGCGCGGGCGCCGACGACGACCCCGATGTGCTGGCCCGCAGGGACTTCAGCTCCTCCCGTGCCTTGACCTCGACCCTCGACCAGGTCCTCGCGGTGACCGGTGCCCAGCCGGACCTCGTCGACGTCTACAGCTGCTTCCCGGTCCTACCGAAGCTCGCCGGCGTCGCTTTGGGCCTCCCTCGCGGGGCGACCCTCAGCGTCACCGGCGGCCACTCCAGCTTCGGCGGTCCGCTCAACTCCTACTCCGTGCACGCGCTCTGTGCGATGACCGGTCGCCTCCGGGCTACTGGCGGTACCGGCCTGGTGCACGCCAACGGCGGCTACCTCACCTACCAGCACGCCGTGATTCTTAGCAGCCAGCCTCACGCGGACGGCTACGTCGGATCCCCTACCCCCCAAACAATCTCGTACGACGGCAGCCCGCTGTTGCTGACCGCGACCGAAGAGGTGGTCGTCGTGGAGACCGCGACCGTCGAGCACGACCGTGCGGGCGTGCCTCGGCAGGCCTTCCTCGTGGCGCGCACAGCCTCGGGCGCGCGGCTTGCGATCAATACCCCCTTCGGGGACGCCTCCGCCGCCTCGGTGTTGTCGCTGTCCTCGCTACCTGCTGGGCTGACGACGCACGTCGGCCGTCATGTCCACGTGACCGACGGCTTCGTCACCTTCGCCTGAACGGGGCAGATCCTCCGTGGACTTTGTACGTCGGAGCAAGATCGACTGAGCGAGGAGAACGGCACCTACCGAGTGGCGTCCCCGCAGGCTGCGGCTCAGCGTCTGACTCTTCGTGCTTCCCT
>JAYTHM010000038.1:0-2090 GCA_043732645.1 Frankiales bacterium | reverse complement strand
GAGCCGGCTGTGGTCGGCATGGCGGGCAGTGTCGGGTAGTCCTCGACCGGGAGCGTCGGCAGCGTGAAGCGTGCCGCGCCACACGTCAGCACCACGCGGGTGCCTTCCAGTCGCAGGTCGACCGGTTGGGCCGGCAGCGACCGGACGATGTCGGACAGCAGCCTGCCGGGCACCAGGATGCGGCCGTCCTCGGCGGTGGCGGCGTCGACGGTGATCTGCGAGGACACCTCGTAGTCAAAACCGCTCACCGACAGCTGGTTGTCGCTGGTCTCGAGCAGCAGCCCGAGCAGCACCTGCATCGGCGGCCGGGCCGGCAGGGATCGGGCGGTCCAGACGACGGCGTCCGCAAGGACGTCGCGCTCGACTCTCAGCTCCATGCGAGCCGTCCCGTCCGGGCCGTGCGTGATGTTAGTGCCATGGGTGGGTGTGGCCTCTCGAAGCTGCTGACACCGGTGCTGGTGAAACCGGTACGGGTGATCGTGTCGCTGCTGATGCAGGTGGGCCGGCCAGTGTGCCGCATCGAGCCCCTAGGCCTGCCCACCCTTAGCACTCGCGGGTCTGAGCGGTGGGATCTCGGGTCGTTCTGGCGTGATTCCACAGCTCGGTCGCCTTCAGAACCCCAACAAGGTTTCTGGAGGAGAAAGAACCCGTCGTGGTCGTAGGGGTGTGCAGGGCTGTGGATAAACGCCGTAGCCGCAGGTCAGAGGCGGTGGCGCGGTGTGGGTCCGCTGTGGACGTCCACCCCCATGACCGGTGGACGGCAGTGGACAGTCGACCGGCGTTCACCCCCTGTCTACGCCCCACTGCGTCCGTCCACACCGTTGTCCCCAGCCTGTGCAGAGCAGCTGTGGGCGTGACGGCCGTCACTTGCAGCCTCACTGGCGAGACCGGGTCTTGATCCGCTGCGTGAGCTCCGCCACCTGGTTGTACGTCGCGCGCCGCTCCGCCATCTGACCGCGGATCTTGCGGTCGGCGTGGATTACGGTGGTGTGGTCGCGGCCGCCGAACATCTGACCGATCTTGGGCAGCGAGAGCTCGGTGAGCTCACGGCACAGGTACATCGCGATCTGCCGCCCGGTGACGAGCACCCGGCTGCGGGAGGACCCGCAGAGGTCCTCCATCGTCAGCCCGAAGTATTCCGCGGTCGCAGCCATGATGGTCGCGCCGGTGATCTCCGGGCCACCCTCCGCCGGGATCAGGTCCTTCAGCACGATCTCGGCCAGCGAGAGGTCGACTGGTTGCCGGTTGAGCGAGGCGAACGCTGTCACCCGGATCAAAGCGCCCTCAAGTTCACGGATATTGGTTGCGATCTTGCTCGCGATGAACTCCAGCACGTCCGGTGGGGCGGTGAGCCGGTCGCTGGCAGCCTTCTTGCGCAAGATCGCGATCCGGGTCTCGATGTCGGGCGGCTGGACGTCAGTGATCAGGCCCCACTGGAAGCGGGTGCGGAGCCGGTCCTCCAGCGTCGACAGCTGCTGCGGCGGCCGGTCGGAGGTAATCACGATCTGCTTGTTGGCGTTGTGGAGCGTGTTGAAAGTGTGGAAGAACTCCTCTTGTGTCCGCTCCTTGTTCTCGAGGAACTGGATGTCGTCGACAAGCAGGACGTCGACGTCGCGATAACGCCGCTGGAAGGCGTGCTGCTTGTCGTCGCGCAGGCTGTTGATGAAGTCGTTCGTGAACTCCTCCGAGCTCACATAGCGCACGCGCGCGCCGGAGAACAGGTGCTGGGCGTAGTGCCCGATGGCGTGCAGCAGGTGGGTCTTGCCCAACCCGCTCTCGCCATAGATGAACAGCGGGTTGTACGCCTTGGCGGGCGCCTCGGCGACGGCGACCGCCGCAGCATGGGCGAAGCGGTTGGACGAGCCGATGACGAACGTCTCGAAGGTGTACCGCGGGTTGAGTCGGGCCGGTTCCACGGCGCGGTTGCGGTGGGTGCGGGCGCTGAAGTCGTGCAAATCGACCAGGTTGTCCGGCCCCGGCGAGCGGTCCCGGCCGGTGCCTGGCAGCGCCCGCACGTCGTGCGCACTCTCAAAGACGTCCCTCTGGTAAGGCTTGGGCTCGTACCTGTCCTCCTGGTAGCCGGGCTCCTC
>JAYTHM010000037.1:0-2090 GCA_043732645.1 Frankiales bacterium | reverse complement strand
TACGAGCGGGCCGAGATCCCGGCGGTCGTTGTCAACGCCGTCGTGCTGTTCAGCCTCGGCGCCCTTCCTGCTCGTCGAGACGGTACGCCGGCTCTTGGACCCCGCCGAGGTTCTCGAGAAAGGTCTTCGTTCGTGTCCCGAGCCCGTCCGGAACCCGTACCCTGCCCCCATGCGGACCGTTGTGACCGGTGGGGCCGGCTTCCTGGGATCTCACCTCTGCCAGCGCTTGCTGGCCGACGGGGATGAGGTCCTCGCCCTCGACAACTTCCTCACCGGTACGCCGAACAACGTGGCACACCTGCTCGAGAACGACGCGTTTCGGCTGGTGAAGGCCGACGTCACCGACTACGTGCACGTGACTGGTCCGGTGGACCAGGTCCTGCACTTCGCGTCCCCCGCCTCGCCGATCGACTACTTGCTGCTGCCGATCGAGACCATGAAGGTCGGCGCGATCGGGACGCTGCACGCCCTCGGGCTGGCGAAGGAGAAGGGCGCGCGCTTTCTGCTCGCCTCGACCTCGGAGACCTACGGCGACCCCCAGGTCCATCCGCAGCCGGAGACCTACTGGGGCCATGTCAACCCGGTCGGACCCCGGGGCGTCTATGACGAGGCCAAGCGCTACGCCGAGGCGCTCACGATGGCCTACCGCCGTACGCACGGGGTGGACACGGCCATCGTCCGGATCTTCAACACGCATGGACGCCGGATGCGACCGAACGACGGCCGGGCCATCCCCGCGTTCGCCTCGCAGGCGCTGACCGGCCAGCCCATCACGGTCGCCGGCGACGGCTCTCAGACCCGCTCGATCATCTACGTCGACGACCTGGTCGAAGGGATCATGCGGCTGCTCCGATCCGACCTCGCCGGCCCGGTCAACATCGGGAACCCGCACGAGACGTCGGTGCTGTACCTCGCGCAGACGATCAAGCGCCTGGTCGGCAGCGACAGCGAGATCGTGTTCGTGGACCGCCCCGTCGACGACCCGAGTATCCGGCAGCCCGACATCACGGTCGCCGAGCGGGAGCTGGGCTGGGAGCCGAAGATCGACTTCGAGACCGGCCTGGGCCACACGATCGACTGGTTCCGTGAGCATCCGGATCTCGTCCGGGGCGCCTGAGCCGCAGCAAGCTCGACCTTCACGCGGTGGAGCGGGCGACGGGAATCGAACCCGCGTGTCTAGCTTGGGAAGCTAGCGCACTACCATTGTGCTACGCCCGCGCTGAAGGGTGGCGCCGATGGTGCGCCAGCGATGAGTGTAGACGCCGCCCTGACGCCCACGCCGACCGCGACGCTGGAGACGACGCCACCTTGGCGACCTGCCTGGGCGTGCCCCCAGGTGGCACTAGGCTTTCGGCGTGCTGCTCTCCGACCGTGACCTGAAGGCCGCCATCGCCGCCGGCCGCCTAGGGCTCTCGCCCTTCGACGAGGCGATGATCCAGCCGAGCAGCATCGACGTGCGGCTGGACCGCTACTTCCGGGTGTTCGCCAACCACCGATACACCCACATCGACCCCGCTGAGCAGCAGGACGACCTGACGGTCCCGATCGAGGCCGACGGCGACGAGCCATTCATCCTGCACCCCGGCGAGTTCGTGCTCGGCTCGACGCTCGAGGTGATCAGCCTCGGTGACGACCTCGCCAGCAGATTGGAGGGGAAGGCGCTCGCGCTCGACACCGAGATCCCGACGCCCTGGGGTTGGACCCGGATGGGTTACCTCGAGGCCGGCGACGAGGTCTTCGACCAGGACGGCAAGCCGACGATCGTGGTGGCCGTTACCGACGAGTTGGCCGACCGGCCCTGCTTCGAGGTGCTGCTGTCCGATGGCAGCCAGTTCATCGCCGACGCGCAGCACCAATGGGTGACCACGACCAAGTCAGCCCGGTCACGCCACTCTCGGGAACGAGATGTCCACCCAAGCAGCAAGACCACCGAGCAGATCGCCGCGACCCTCAGGACCGGGGGCGCTGCGCGCGAGTGGAACCACCACATTGCGATGGCCGGCCCCGTTCAGTACGCCGAACGGGGCGACCTCCCCATCGATCCGTACGTGCTGGGGATCTGGTTGGGGGACGGCGCCACCACCAAGGCT
>JAYTHM010000036.1:0-7208 GCA_043732645.1 Frankiales bacterium | reverse complement strand
CGAGGGATGTTTTGTCGAGCAGTTCGACATCAGCGCCCAGTAGCGGTGCGACTGCTTGCTCGTAGTACGCGTGTTCCTCGGGCTCCCGCATCTTGCTGATGGCGACAAGGCGTCGGCCGGCCTTGCGTGCTACTCCGATCGCACGGTGGAGTCCTTTGTCGGACGACATCCTGCCTACGAAGAGCAGGTAGTCACCCTCGCCTTCGCCGTAGCTGTAGCGGTGCAGGTCGATGCCGTGGTGGATCACTGCCGCTACTGGAATCTCCGGGGCGGTCGACCGCTGGGAGTGCGAGATGGCTACCACGGCGGCGTTCTTGGCTGACTCCCGGTAAATCGCGCGCGTCTCTGCGGTGAAAGGCCCGTGATTGGTGGTCGCGACCGGTGGGAGGCCGGGCAGCCGACCGGCGACCAGCGGTCCGAGGATCGTGTGGTCGTGGATGACGTCTACGTCTGCCAGAGCCAGGTAGGCCGCGAGCACATGAGCGGCCTCCGGCACAGTGCTCCCCAGCGGTTCCGACGGCTTGTCGAAGTACCATTGTTTCGTCACGGGGCAGGTGGACGTGCCGACTGTGAACAGTCGCACTTCGTGACCGAGGGTGGTCAACCCACAGGCCAGGTCGTGGACGACCTGCTCCGTGCCGCCGTAACGCACTGGTGGTACTGCCACCCAGGGTGGTGCGATGAGTCCGATCCGCATGGCTCCTCGTTCCTACGCGCAGTCGCACCTATCCAACCCGGCTGGTCGTCCACGCGGACAGGGTCGAAGGTCCGGTCTCGGGCCCGGACGTCGGGACCATCGCCTCTGGTACCGGTTCCCGAGTGCAGGGAAGGTGGTCTGGTGGCCATGCTTGAGCATACTTTCGAGGCCGTCGTGTTCGACTGGGACGGCACTGCCGTTCCCAATCGGCGCTCGTCTGCACGAGCAGTACGACGGCGGGTGGAGTCGCTTTGTGCTCGCGGTGTCGACGTCGCTGTCGTCAGCGGAACGCACGTCGGCAACATCGATGGTCCACTCCGGGCGCGTCCAACAGGCCCGGGCAGGTTATTCCTCGCCCTCAACCGCGGCTCCGAGCTGTACGCCGTCGATGCGCGGGGACCGCGTCTGATCTCGCGTCGTGATGCCACGACGATCGAGGAGGCGGCGCTGGACCGGGGAGCGGCGTTGGTGGTCCAGCGGCTGGCCGAGCACGGCCTCGTGGCCTCGATCGTGTCGCGGCGGCTCAACAGGCGCAAGATCGACCTGCTGCCGGAGGCCACCTGGGCTGATCCGCCCAAGGCACGGATCGAGGAGCTGCTCAAGGCAGTTACGACGCGGCTGCGCGGCGCGGGGATCAGCGACCTGTTCTCGGCGGTCACGCTGGCCAGCCTGGCCAGCGAGGAGGCGGGACTGTTGGGCCCGCGGATTACGACGGACGCGAAGCACATCGAGATCGGCCTCACCGACAAGTCGGACTCGATGCGGTTGCTCTTGCAACAGTTCGCTGATCGAGGCATCGGACCGGGGCTGACCTTGGTCATCGGAGATGAGTTCGGTCCGCTCGGCGGTGCCCTAGGCAGTGACTCGTATCTGCTGCCAAGCGAGGCGGCAGCGGTCACTGCGATCTCGGTGGGGGTCGAACCCGAGGGGGTGCCGCCGAGGATCCGGCACCTCCCCGGCGGCCCGCGAACCTTCCGGCGGCTGCTCGACGAGCAGCTGCGCTGGCGCGTTGCCCGACGAGTTCCCTCGATCGACGAGGATCCTGAATGGGTCCTCACCATCGATGACTCATACCCACGAATGGCCCGAACTGTCGAAACGCTGCTGAGTCTTGGTGACGGCGTCATCGGCGTGCGTGGGAGCCGCGAGGAGCTTGACCCCAGAGAATCACCCCTGCTACTGGCGGGAGGCGTCTACGCCGGCCAGGGACCGTCACAGCACCTGCTCAAAGGCCCGTGGCCACTGTCGGTGCGGGTGGAGAAGGAAATCACCCCGCAGCATCGCATGCTTGATCTTCGTACCGGTGTGCTCGTCGGCGAGGGGGCAGAAGACGGCATCCGCACGATGCGCTTCGTCGCAGCCGGGCACGACGGTGCCGTCGCCCTGCGCGTCGAAGGTTCGATCGGTCGGATCTCCCCCGGCCCCCCTCTGCACAGCCTTGCTGACGGCCCGATGACAACCGGCACCATAAATGGTGACACGTGGGCCCGAACGACCGGCGAGGCTGGCGGTATCAGCGTCGTTGCCGTTCAGTTCACGGGCCGTCAGGCCAACCTGCGCACGATCGAGCGTCTTGCGGCCTACAAGACCGACGCGCGGCGCCCCCCGGCCATCAGCCGAGCCGCAGCCCTGCTTGACCACCTCAAGAAGACGGGCTTCGAACAGCTGCTGGCGGAACACCGCGTGGCCTGGGTGCAGCGGTGGCATGACGCATGCGTGTGGATCCCCGACGACCCACAGGCACAGTTGGCCGCCCGCTTCGCGCTTTTCCATCTCTGGAACAACGTCGCCACCCGCGGGGAAGCGGCCGTGGGTGCACGTGGTCTCACTGGACCCGGCTATGCCGGCCACGTCTTCTGGGATGCTGACATGTTCGTCCTGCCGGCAATGACCAGCATGTCCCCGCGCGCCGCGCGCGCCATGCTCGAGTACCGCATCCGCCGGCTGCCGCAGGCCCGGACCATCGCCCGGTTACAGGGGATGGACGGCGCACGCTTCCCCTGGGAGTCCGCCGCCGATGGCTACGACGTCACCCCTACCTCGGGGTGCGCCAACGAGCAGTGGATACCGATCCTGACAGGTCAACTCGAGGAACACATCGTCGCCGACGTCGCCTGGGCCGCGTGCCACTACGCAGACTGGACCGGAGACCTCACCTTCCTGACCGGTCCTGGCCGGGCCCTGGTGACCGACACCGCCCGCTACTGGGCGTCGCGCAGCTTGACCGACGAACGCGGGCGTGCCCACATCCGGCACGTCATCGGCCCTGACGAATACCACGAGGACGTCGACGACAACGCCTACACGAACCTGCTCGCACGCTGGAACCTGCGTCGCGGCGCAACCCTGACCTCCTCCCCCGAGGAGGCAGCTAAATGGCAGCTGCTCGCCGACACGCTCGTGGATGGCTACGACCCGGCCACCTGCCGGCACGAGCAGTTCGAGGGCTACGACAAGCTTGAGCCACTGCTCATCTCCGAGATCGGTACCGCACCGCTAGCAGCCGACCTGCTTCTCGGAGCGGCCCGCACTGCCGCCTCACAGGTCATCAAACAGCCTGACGTCCTCATGGCCCATCACCTGTTGCAGACCGACATGCCACCGGGCTCGCTGGCTGCCGACCTTGACTTCTACTTGCCCCGCACAGCGCACGGATCCTCGCTGTCACCTGCAATCACGGCGGCGCTGCTCGCACGCGCCGGTCGACCCGACGAGGCCCTCGAACTGCTCGACATCGCGCTCCGGCTAGATCTCGACGACCTGACCAGCATGACCAGCGCGGGACTGCACCTCGCTACCCTCGGCGGCGTTTGGCAAGCGCTTCTGTTCGGCTTTGTCGGTGCCCGCGTGGACGGCGGCGCGCTGTCGATCGACCCTAAGCTCCCAGCGCGGTGGGGCAGTTTGCGGCTGCGGTTCCGCTGTCTCGGTCGCCACGTCGAACTCACCGTGATGCCCACATCAACGCTCGTCACCGTCAATGGCCCGTTGACCCTCCAGACGCCGACATCCGATCCTATTCTCGTGACACGCCATATGCAGTTGGTCAACACTGAGAACGGATGGAGAGTGCGCACCTGATGCCAGAAATTCTCGCTTTCACCAGTGGCCCCGACGACGAGTCCACCGTGCGTGCCGTCACGACCGCACTAGCCAGAACGCTGCACCTCACCACTGGCCGGGAACACACCCTGCCTGGAGGCGACGGAAAGGCGAGTGCCGCAGTGCTACGCGCCATGGAGCAGCCCAGCGTGGGTCTGGCAGTCTTGCCCTACCAACCGGGTGATGCGGACCGGCTCATCAACGAGGTGATCCGGCGCTGCTCGAAGCCTGTCGTGCTGACGCCGGTCAACAATGAATTTACGGCACATGAGCATGAGCTGATCTCCCGCGTCCTTGTGCCATTGGACGGCACCGCCGAGTCGGCCGAGACCGTCGCCGAAACCATCGCGCTCTTCGCCGCGTCCGGAGCGGACATCATCGCTCTCCACGTTTTCGACCAGACCACGGTGCCGAACTTCTGGGATCAGGCAGCCCATGCCCGCAAGAGCTGGGATGAGGAGTTCCTAGCCCGCAACTGCCATCAACCTGATGTGCGGCTGGAGCTGCGCTCCGGGAGGCCGGGGGAGAACATCCTCGACGTCGCAGCGACCGAGCACGCCGAGCTCATCGCGCTCGGCTGGACGCAGAACCTGTCACCAGGGCGGGCCCAGACCGTCCGCACCATCGTGGCGCAAACCAGCACACCGATCCTTCTGCTCCCCGTCCTCGGAGCAGAAACCGCAGACGGCCACTGGCTATCCCGACCGGCCAAACCGGCGCATCAACCGTGACACAGGCATGGGGCTTCAGCGGAGAACCACCCGTCCTGGCCGGCAACCACGCGGCACAGACGCTGGTGGAGGGCTCGCTGTTCTGCGTCAGCTCCAGCAACGGAGACATCCCCGAACACGGGCCCTATGGATTGTTCTTCCGTGACCTACGGTCAGTGTCACGGTGGGAACTCCGGGTCGACGGGCACAGCCCAGAGCCACTTGCCAGCTACCGGCACGAGCCGTTCTCAGCCACGTACGTCTCACGAGTCCCGCCGCCCCGCGGGCGAGCTGACAGCCACCTGCTGGTCCTGCGGCACCGGAACCTCGGTGACGGCATGCGCGAGGACCTCGTCATCCGCAACCTCGGCCAGGAGACCGCAGGCTGCACCGTCACCATGCTTATGGGCGCCGACTTTGCCGACCTGTTCGAGGTAAAGGAGAACCGGGTCATACCGCACCCCGACCGGGTGACCACGGCACCGGCAACCGATTCTTCGGGCCTGCACTTCGCCTATCGCTGGCTCGGCAACAGCCGGGACGTACACGTGACCAGCGACGTCATGCCCGTCCGCGCATCCGGGCTGCTGACGTTCGCAGTAGCCATCGCACCCCGACATGAATGGCGCACCAGCCTCCAGGTCCGCTTCGCCGTCGACGGGACCCCCCTACCACCCTCCTATCCGGACGGAGACGAGACCGGCGGTGGGCAACCGGCCCGTCGCCGCGCAGCATGGATTGACCGCGGCCCCGTCATCACCACCCCCCACGCACCGCTCCACGACGCCATCCGCACCGGGCACCGAGACCTCGGAGCGCTGCGCATCACTGATCCTGAGGACCCCGGCCATGACGTCATCGCCGCCGGTGCACCGTGGTTCATGACCGTGTTCGGCCGCGACTCGCTGCTGACCGGGTGGATGACCCTTCCCCTGGACCCCGATCTGACGCTAGGCACGCTGAAGACGCTCGCGCGCCACCAGGGAACCCGCACCGACCCACTCACCGAGGAACAACCCGGACGGATCCTGCACGAAATGCGGTTCGGCGCTGAAGCGGGACTGGCGCTCGGTGGCAGCAGCGTCTACTACGGCACGGCCGACGCGACGCCGCTGTTCGTCATGCTTCTGGGCGAGGCGTGCAACTGGGGTATGGCCCCGGAGGATCTGGCCGACCTACTGCCACACGCGGATGCTGCACTGGAATGGATGGTCACCCTGGGCGATCGGGACGGCGATGGTTTCATCGAGTACCAGCGGGCAACAGACCAGGGGCTGGCCAACCAGGGCTGGAAGGACTCCTTCGACGGCATCAACTTCACCTCCGGCATGCTGGCCTCACCACCCATCGCGTTGTGCGAAGTCCAGGCTTACGCTTACGGCGCCTACCTCGCCCGGAGCACTATCGCCCGCGACGCCGGCGACCTGCCACTTTCGGAGCACTGGAAAGCAAAAGCCATAGCGCTGAAGCAGATGTTCAACGAGGCCTTCTGGCTCCCTGACCGGGGTTACTACGCCGTGGCGCTCGACCGCGACAAGCGTCCGGTGGACGCCCTCACCTCCAATATCGGCCACTGCTTGTGGACAGGCATCGTGGACGACGACAAGGCAGCCTCCGTCGTCGCTCACCTGATCTCGGAGGAGATGTTCAGCGGCTGGGGGATCCGCACGCTCGCGACCTCCATGGGGGCCTACAACCCGCTCAGCTACCACAACGGATCGCTCTGGCCGCACGACAACGCCATCACCGTGGCGGGCATGCTGCGTTACGGGTTCGTCCAGGAGGCCCAGCGAGTCACGCTCGCCCTTCTCGACGCCGGGGTCACCTTCGGAGCACGGTTCCCGGAGCTGTGGACCGGCTTCGACCGCAACGAGTTCGCCTCGCCCCTGCCCTACCCCACCTCATGCTCACCACAGGCATGGGCAGCCGCCACCCCCTTCTTGCTGCTGCGTGCCCTGCTGGGGTTGAACCCGCAGCTCCCCAAGCATCAGATCGCGCTGTCACCACAGCTGCCACCGGCGTTTCTGCCACTACGGATCGACAACCTGCGCATCGGCGCAGATCGTGTAGCGATCGAGGTCGACGAGCACGGCTGCCACATCCACGGACTGCCTTCCACGCTGACATGGAACCAGGCACCATCCTGAGACGTTCGACCATGCCCGGCTGCACGCCCGCCGGGTAACCGCTAGCGTCACGGCGCCCCTGCCCAACCAGGCCCCGCGGTGGGCGACCTTAGCCGATCGAGCGCAGCGCAGGAACCGGACCGCCAACGTCCAACTCGGTGAGCATGCCAGCACCTCGCTCCAGTCAGGTGAGCCGAACGGAGGACTGCCGCGCAAGCACCGCGCCGACGTTCCCCTCCACTGTCGCCGCCAAGCTTTCGCCCCACAGGAAGTGGGAGGTCTTCTTCAAGAGGCAGTCGTCGATCTGAGTGTGCTGCAGCCGAGAGAGGGGCGTGACCGTGCGCATCGCCGGCGACGACGGCGGTATCGACCTCGGGATCGAGGTCAGCAGGGTCCCGCCCGGTCCCGGGTCTGACGAACGGTTGATCTCACGAGTAGAGGCGTTCGATGTCGTCGGCGTACTCGCTGGTGACGCGTTGGCGCCGGACCTTCAGGGTGGGGGTGAGCTCGTCACGGTCCTGGCTGAAGTCGTGGGGCAGCACGCTCCAGCGCTTGATGGCCTCCGCGTGGGAGACC
>JAYTHM010000035.1:0-2100 GCA_043732645.1 Frankiales bacterium | reverse complement strand
TGCACGCCGAGGCGGCACGTGGCGGGCCGCTAGTGGCGGCACTTTCCGGAGGGGTCGAGGCCATGCAGGACGGCGTTGCAGATCTGCTCGAGCTGGGTGACCTGTTCGGAGGTCAGCGGGTCGAACAGCCCCTTGCGGACGGCGGCGACGTGCCCGGGGGCCTGCTCGGCAAGGACCGCGTGGCCGGCGTCGGTGAGGGTGGCACGTGTGACCCGGCGGTCGCCGGCGCACTGCTGGCGGGTGACCCAGCCTCGGTCCTCCAGCTTGCCGATGGCGTGGGAGAGCCGGCTGGCGCTGGCGTTGACGACGGAGGCAAGGTCGCTCATCCGCAGCGTTCGGTCGGGGGCGTGCGAGAGCTGGGCGAGGATCGCATAGTAGGCGTGGGCGAAGCCCGCGTCGCGCTGCAGCTGGGCGTCGAGTGACCCCATGAGCAGCTCGGTCGCTCCGAGCCACGCGAGCCATGCCCGCTGCTCGTCGGCGCTCAGCCACGGAGTCACGTCGTCGAGGCTGCCACTGCTGGACGTCGGAGCGGTGGAGGCGCTCATGCTGTGCTCATGGCTGAAGGCAGCAGGACCGCGGGCAGGTCCAGCGTGTGCGCGGTGTGGTCGACCTTGGCCTGCAGGTAGCGGGCGTTGGCGCTGGACAGGTGGACGGCCTCGTTGGTTGAACTGTCAACTTTGCTCACAGGGCGGCCTCGTCGCCGAGCAGGGCGTCCGCAAAGGCCTCAGGCTCGAACGGCGCGAGGTCGTCCGGCCCCTCCCCCAAGCCGATCAGCTTGACCGGGATACCGAGCTCGCGCTGGACGGCGACGACGATGCCACCTTTGGCGGTCCCGTCGAGCTTGGTCAGGACGATGCCGGTGACCTCAACCAGCTCGGTGAACATCCGGGCCTGCACGACGCCGTTCTGGCCGGTCGTGGCGTCGAGGACCAGCAGGGTCTCGTCGACCGGGCCGTGCTTCTCGACGACCCGCTTGACCTTGGCGAGCTCGTCCATGAGGCCGGACTTGGTGTGCAGCCGGCCGGCGGTGTCGATCAGCACGGTGTCTGCCCTGACCTCGATCGCGCGCTTGACCGCGTCGAAGGCGATGCTCGCCGGGTCGCCACCCTCCGGCCCGCGGACGGTCTGGGCCCCCACCCGCGAGCCCCACGTCTCGAGCTGGTCCGCGGCAGCGGCCCGGAAGGTGTCGGCGGCGCCGAGGACGACGCTGCGCCCGTCCGCGACCAGCACCCGGGCGAGTTTGCCGCAGGTAGTGGTCTTGCCGGTCCCGTTGACGCCGACGACGAGCACGACAGCCGGCCGGTCGGCGTGCGGCATGGTGTGCAGGCTGCGGTCGAGGTCACGGCCGATGAGCGTGACGAGCTCCTCGCGAAGCAGCCCCCTCAGCTCCCCCGCGGTCCTCACCCCGTCCACCCGAACCATCGTCTTGAGCCGGGTGACGAGCTCGGTGGTAGCGGCGACGCCCATGTCGGAGGCGAGGAGGGTGTCCTCGACTTCCTCCCAGGTCGCATCGTCGAGCGTGTCGCGGCTCAGCAGCGCGAACAGTCCCCGCCCAAGCGTCGTCTGCGACCGGCTGAGGCGGGTCCGCAGCCGCGTCAGCCGGCCACCCGTCGGCTCGGGTACGTCGAGACCGGGCTCCCCGACCAGGGCAGGCGAGGCCTGCTCATGGCCGAGGTCGGGGGACTGCACGTCGCTGAGCAGCGGCGAGTCCACCCGGTCGACCGTGCGCTTGGGGGTGTCGCGAGGGACGGTCGCGTCGTCGCCGGTGCCCGGCGCGTAATCCACACCGGGCTGCGGGCGGCTTGGGGGCCGCCCCGAGACACGACTGCGGCTGCTGACCAGCCCCACGGTCAGGACCACCCCGAGCAGCAGCACGACACCGACGAGGATCAGGATCGAGATCACGCCACGTGTCTACCAGGGAGCGCTTACCTGGCAGTCAGGCGTTCTCGCGTTCCCGGAGGCGCTGGGACACCACGGTCGAGACACCGTCGCCGCGCATGGTCACGCCGTACAGCGCGTCGGCGATCTCCATCGTGCGCTTCTGGTGGGTGATGACGATCAGCTGCGAGGACTCGCGCAACCCTTCGAGGGCCTCCA
>JAYTHM010000034.1:0-2101 GCA_043732645.1 Frankiales bacterium | reverse complement strand
CGACCGGTGCGTCCGCTGGCGACGACCTCCCCGACGGTGGCGGGGACACCGCCGCCGACGGCGAGGCGCTGCGGCACGTAGCCGAGGCGGGACCAGTCCCGGAAGCGGCCGATTGGGGTGCCGAACAGCTCCAGGTGACCGGCGGCCAGGGGCACCAGCCCGGCGAGGCTGCGGACGAGGGTGGTCTTGCCGGAGCCGTTGGCGCCGAGGATCGCGACGAACTCGCCGGCCTCGACGCGGACGTCGACCTCGTCGAGGATGCGGCGGCCACCCAGGACGACCTGACCTCCGGTCAGGCAGCAGACCGAGGCGCTCACGCGCAGCCGAGCGCGAGGTGCAGGGCAGCCGCGTTGCGGCGCTGGACGGTGAGGTAGGTGCCGCCTGACCGGACGCCTTCGACCGGGTCGAGGACGGCAGTCCCGGCTCCGATCTCGGACGCGACGGTCCTGACGACCTTGGGGTCGATGAAGGACTCGAAGAAGATGGTCGTGACCCCGTTGTTCCTGGCGAAGTCGGCGACCTCGGCGATCCGGCGCGGCGAGGGTTCTGCATCGGGGGTGAGCCCGCGGATACCCCGCTGGATGCGACCGTAGCGAGCCGCGAGGTAGCCCAAGGCGCTGTGGCTGGTCACGACGTCCTTGCCTACGCAGCCGGTCAGCGAGGACCGCAAGAGCCGGTCAAGTGCCCCGAGCTCGGTCACGACCGTCGCAGTCTCGCTGCGGTGGGCCTCGGCGTGCTTCCGGTCCTTCGCGCCGAGGCGGCCGGCGAGCGCCGTGGCTGCCCCTTCCATCCGGACCGGGTCCAGCCAGATGTGCGGGTCTTTGCTGGTTGCCTCCTTACCCCCGACGAGGGGCTGCTGGATGACGACCGTCCCAAGGTCGAAGCCCTGCTCGCCGCCCCCGAGCGCGTCGTCCACGGCGGGCTGGAACCCCTTGAGGTAGATCACGACCGCTGCCTGCTCAACCGTCGCGACCTCACGCGGGGACAGCTCGACGTCGTGCGGCTCGGCGACGGGTTTGATCAAGTCCGTGACCACGACGTCGGGCCCACCCACTTGCTCGGCAAGCCAGGCCAATGAGCACGCCGACGCCACCACGCCGAGCCGACCGTGCAGAGCGGGCCCGCTGGACACGCAGCCCGTCAGGAGGCCCGCGAGCGCCAGGGCACAAAGAAGCAGCGTTCGTTACATCAATCGAAGGGAGTGCACATGAAAACGGTTGTCAAACCCAGCAAGGTCAGGTGAGGAACAGCACAGCCCGGACGACGACCAGGGCCACGATGGCCGACCGGATCGCGCGGGAGGCGGCATCTAGTGCCGGCCAGGCAAGGAACAGCAGCAGCCCGAGCAGCGCGGCAAGCACGAGCAGCAGCACCGCGCCGAGCGGGCCATGAAGAGCCAGACCCCCGAGGAGCAGGGCCAGCACGAACAGGAACGGCGCGGCGCGGGGGAGCCGGGACAGCAGGACGACCACCGGACCGAGCCGGAGCTCGACCGCGCGACGGGAGAAGGGCCTCACGCCATCAGCCTGCCACTGGGCTGCTCTAACCTCGGGAGGTGATCGTGATAACCCGCTTTGACGTACCCGCCGACGGTGCAGCCGAGTTCCTCCCCAGGGCGCAGGCCGCCCTGGCGGCGTTTGCCGCGCGCGCGGGTTTCGTGCGGGGTCGGGTGGGACGGGCAGCCGACGACCCGACCGCCTGGGTCCTGACGACCGAGTGGGACGGCGTCGGCGCCTACCGGCGAAGCCTGTCGGCGTACGACGTGAAGGTCGAGGCTGCCCCGCTGCTGGGGCTGGGAAGGGACGAGCCGAGCGCCTTTGAGGTCCTGCTCGCCGAGGACGTCGCCCAGCCGCTGGTGGCGAGCCCCAGCCGGCGGGCCGCCGACGCCGCCACCTCCCGGATCGGCGACAGCTCGGGCCCAGCCTCCAGCGACCTCTGACACCGGCTCTTAAGAACAGGCAGGCACCTTTCGGCGCCTGCGTCGACGGCCCTGACCTTGGCTGCCCTGCTCCCGTCCTGCTCGAAGTCGCCGCCTGGGCAAGCTCAGCAGCTGACGGGCCGCGCCGCTGTTGCACCGAGGTCGTAGGGTCGCTGTGCACCC
>JAYTHM010000033.1:0-2103 GCA_043732645.1 Frankiales bacterium | reverse complement strand
ATCAGCGCGACCCGCGGTCCGGGACCGGCTGCGGGACCGGCGGCTGCGCTCCGGGCCGGCGTACCGCCGGTGGCAGCGGTTCGGGCACCTCGCGCGGGATGAGGTACCGGCGTCACAGAGCTGTCCTCAGCGACCTCCAGGGGCTCCGACGCGATCGACTAGCGGCTGTCCAAGATGGCAGGGGCGAACCCGGCGTCCGAGTGAGACGCGCACCTGAACAGGGTTCAGGCCGCCGTCTTGGCCTCTGCGGCGCACAGGACGCACGACCGCCAGGTCGTCCTTTGTTACGCCGACGCTCTGATCGTGAGCCGGAGCCGGGTGAGGCCTCACCCTTGGGCTCGGCGGACAATTCACCTGGCCGATGCGGCGGCCGCCCTCACCGGGCCGTAGTTCCAGGGCAGTCCCGCCACGGTCGGCCGGTTCGCGAGGAGCGCGCTCAGGCTCGCACCATCCATCGGCCGGGCCAGGTGGTAGCCCTGCACAAGGTCGCAGTTCGCCATTGTCAACTCGTTCAGCACAGCCTGGGTCTCGACGCCCTCTGCGGTTACCGTGAAGCCGAGGCTGTGCCCCAGTTCAATGACGGAGCGGACGATCGCTGCGTTGCGCGGGTCCGAAGTCATGGCCAGCACGAACTGCTTGTCGATCTTCAATTCCGTCACCGGGAGCGTGGCGAGGTAACCCAGGCTCGTTTGACCGGCGCCGAAGTCATCGATCGAGATGCGCACGCCCGCGACGTGAAGCCGCGTGAGCGTGGCAGCGGCACGGTCCGGGTCGGCCAGCAGCGCCGTCTCGGTCATCTCCAGGATGACGCGTTGCGCAGGCGTGCCGCACTCGGCGAGCACAGCCAGCACCTCGTCGGCAAACTCCACCCGTATCAGGCTGCGTGCGGAGATGTTCACGGCCACCGCGATCTCGCCCTCGGGGTCGAACACCGCAAGGTCCCTGATCGCCCTGCGCAACACCCAGCAGGTCAACGGTTCGATCAACTGCGTCTTCTCAGCAGCTGGCAGGAAGGCGTCGGGGTAAAGCAGCCCCCGCGAAGGGTGCTGCCAGCGCACGAGCGCCTCCACGGCCGAGACCCGGCCATCGCTGAGTTCTGCCTTGGGTTGGTAATGCAAGACCAGCTCGTCCCGCGCGATCGCGCCGCTGAGCTCGGCGATGAGCGTCAGCGTGCTGGCGTCGTACTCGTCCTGGCTCGGCTGGTAGCGCACCACCCCGTGCTGCTGGCCCTTCGCGACGTACATCGCGACGTCGGCCTGCATCAGCAGCGTGTCGATCTGGTCGCTGTCGTCGGGGGCTAGAGCGAAGCCCATGCTGGCCTCGATCGTCAACGGCAGACCGTTCACCACCAGGAGTTCACCGAGGGCGGCGCGCAGCCGATTCAGCACATCGACGCACTCGCCTGCATTGCGTACGGCCCGCAGGATCACGCCGAACTCGTCCCCACCGAGCCGGGCGACGACATCGCCCTCACGGAGCTGTTCGGACAACCGCTCGGCCAACGCGATCAGCAGCAGGTCGCCATTGGCATGTCCGAGCGTGTCGTTGACTTCCTTGAACCGGTCCAGGTCCACCAGGACGATGGCAGTGGGCCGCTCGGAGGTGGCCTGGGCGACTGCCAGAGCCGCCCGGTCGGCGAACTCGGCCCGGTTGGGCAGGCCCGTCAGCGGGTCATGACAAGCCTGGTGCGCGTTGGCGTCGGACTGCCTACGGAGGCGCCGCGTGACCGACAGTGAGATGCCAAGCAGGACCAGCCACAGGAGCATCAGCCCGAGTGTCAACGTGCCGGTCAGCAACAGCTGGCCGCGCCCGATGTCGGTAGCGATCGGCGAGTAGGGCAGATAGACCTCAAGAACGCCAATGCGCTGGCTCGTGGCGAGTGCGTATAGCGGCGTGTACGCCTCCACCACCCGCGAGCCGAGCCGGCCGCGGTCGCCGAGGTCGGAGTTCAGCGAGCTCAGGTGCGTGACGGTGCCGCCGCCGGCGGCTTTCAGCGCCTCGTCGTCGACCGTGCCCAACCCGGTGCCGTCGTCGGCGAACACCACATGACCGCCGAGGTCACGCACCCGGAGCCGCACAACCTCGCCGGACTCGATGGCGAGC
>JAYTHM010000032.1:0-2108 GCA_043732645.1 Frankiales bacterium | reverse complement strand
TCGTGAGCTTGCCGCCGGTGATCGTCAGCAGCCCACCGGCACCCTCGACCAGCGTGTGCCGTCGGGAGATGTCACTCATCTTGCCGCCGTCCGAGCCGGCCTTGATGAGGGGTCGGACCCCGGCCCAGGCCCCGAGCACGTCCTGCTCCGACAGGCTCTTCTTGAAGACCGCGTTGCCGGCCGCCAGGACGTAGTCGAGGTCCTCCCGGGTCAGCGACAACTCATCCAGCGCGCCGTCGTACGGCGTGTCGGTGGTGCCCAGGATCGTCTGGCGACCCCATGGGATGGCGAACATCGAGCGACCGTCGCCCTGCATGGAGGGCAGCAGGATCGATGCCTCCAGCAGCGGCAGCCGCTCGCGGGGGACCACGACGTGGACGCCCTTGGAGGGCTGGACGACAGCCGCGCGGCCGGGTTCTTCCAAGCTCTGCAACCGGTCGACCCAGACGCCGGTGGCGTTGACCACGTGCCGGGCCCGGATCGTCACCGAGACGTCCCCGAGCCGGTCCTTCACCGCCGCACCGACGACCCAGCCTCCCGAGGACACCAGGGCCGTCACCTCCGCGTGGGTGATCGCCAGTGCGCCGAAGCGGCGGGCGGCCTGGACGACCGCCAGCACCAGCCGGGCGTCGTCGGTGACGCAGTCGCCGTAGAGGTAGCAGTAGGCCAGGCCGCTGTCGGCCATCGCCGGGGCCAGGGCAATCGCCTCGTCCGCAGAGACTTTCTGGTGGCGCCGGGTGGCGCCCCCACGACCGGCGAGGGAGGCCAGGGCGAAGATGTCGTACGTCGTGAGACCGAGGCCGAGCAGGCGGCGCTTGGCCGTGTCGGGCCAGACCGGGTAGAGGAAGTTCATCGGGCGGACCAGGTGCGGGGCGAGCTTAAGCAGCAGCTGACGCTCCATGACGCCCTCGCGGACCAGCCCGAACTCGTAGTTCTCGAGGTAGCGCAGGCCGCCGTGGACGAGCTTGGAGGACTTGCTCGAGGTGCCGCTGGCCAGGTCGCCCATGTCCAGGACGGCTACCCGCAGCCCACGTGAGGCTGCGTCGAGGGCCACACCGGCGCCGGTGGCACCCATGCCGACTACGAGGACGTCGAGTTCCTCGTGCGCGGCAGCGTCGAGATCGGCGCGACGGGTGAGGACGGAGAAAGCAGGGTTACCCACGAGTAGCCATGCTAGTCGGACAGGGCGGCCTCGACCGCCTGGAGCAGTCTTTCCAGGGAGCTGTCCAGGCCCCAGCGGTCGCTCAACGCCAGCAGCGCCTCCGGCGAGCGCGGGACGCGAGGGAGCGCATCGTCGTAGGCGGGCAGCGGCAGGTCGCAGACCACCCGGGTCACAGCGGGCGCGACGGCCAGGTAGTCGCGGGCGGCCTCGAGCTTGGCCCGCGCGCCGGCCGGGAAGCCGTCGTCCGAGCCGCGGTCGAGCGCCGCGACGATCGCCTCGACTGTCCCGAAACGGTTGACCAGCGCCGCAGCAGTCTTCTCGCCGACGCCCTTGACCCCCGGCAGCCCATCGGACGGGTCGCCACGCAGGACCGCGAACTCCGCGTAGTGCGTCCCGGGGATGCCGTGCTTGGCGGCCACCGCGCCCTCGTCGTAGGGCTTCATCCTCTCCGGCGCGTAGAGAACCCGCACCGGGCCGGCGTCGCGCACCAGCTGCAGCAGGTCGCGGTCGCCGGTGACGATGTCGACGGCGCCGGTCTCACGCGTCGCGAGGGTCCCAATCACGTCGTCGGCCTCGTAGCCCTCCGCCCCGGCGACCGGGACCCCCAGCGCCGCGAGCACCTCGAGCAGCACATCCACCTGCGGCCCGAGGGCCTCCGGCGCTGCCTCGCCGCCCCCCTCGAGCGCCCGGTGCAGCTTGTACGACGGGACAGCCGCCACCCGGAAGGCCGGCCGCCAGTCCAGGTCGACGGTGGTCACCAGCCGGGAAGGTCGGGTGTCCCTGACGACGCGCGCGACAATATCCAGGAAACCCCGGATCGCGTTGACCGGCTCACCCTGCGGGGACCTGACGGTGTCCGGGACGCCGTGGAACGCGCGATACCACAGGGCGGGGGAGTCGACGAGCATCAGCTGTCCGGGCACCTTGACACCCTTTCATCCTGACG